>MFGV01000021.1 GCA_001778375.1 Candidatus Firestonebacteria bacterium RIFOXYD2_FULL_39_29 | reverse complement strand
TTTGCCTGCACTGGACTTTCACCAGCTTAAACAAATACGCTTCCCTTGGCACACTAGAATTTAGTGCTTAGTTATTAGTAATTGTTATCTTTTCTTGTACTCAGAGCATTCTTTTACATTCGGTCTCTTCGAATTATTACAGGCAGACGGGTAGTCATAGGCGCAGGTGTCGCAGAGAAATTCATCAGACGGGTTTTTAAGCAGATTTCTTATTTTAGCGAGTATTTTTGCGATAAAACTGAACATATTTCATGGGACCGTTTTTAGCGGCCCCTTTTTTCCATCCTTAGCAGGTTGCTGAAAAACTCTTTTTAAGATTTTTTCAGCTGCAATTTTTATCATTTTACCCGCCATTTGAGGACAAATGGCGAGGTATCAGGCTGCTTAAAGTCCATTATTTTAGTTTTTCAGCAGCCTGTTAGAATATATTGTATTTTATTCCGAGACCGTAAGTTGAATTACCCTGCCCGATAGTTACCTTGGGCAGTATCTTTGTATCCGCCTCGATCATATTTGCTGTAATCTCCGGGATGTAAAAAGCTTCCATAAAAACCGAGAAGTTAGTTGAAAGTTTTAGTTCAATCCCTACCCTGAAAGTCATACCGCCGAAAGCAAGGATCTGGCCTATCGTTTTTTTATACGTAATATCGCCGCTGTCAAAAGTACCTCCGGTAGTTTGTGTTAACCTGTAAGTTGCGTCCGCAAGCATATAGTTAGCATCAAGCCCGGGACCAAAATAAAGAACAAGAACATCATTACCCCAGTCAAAGATATAACCCGGGTGAAGTTTGACAAGCGCGCAAAGCTGAAGTTTAAGATTGGTATAATTAGACGTTGACCTGAAAATATAATCATTTGCCCCTATTTTTATTGCCGCAGCAACCGGATCAGGCTGAAAATATCCACGATAAAATATACCGTCCAAACTAAAAGATATGGCCTTCAACCCCTGCAAGCGCTGTTCAAAAGAACCGGTAAAAGCAAAGAAGAACTGGTTCTCGGCGGAACCTCCGGGAACTGTCGTAAAATTAGTCGCGCCGTCATTTAGCAGATAGTTTACACTGCCGTTGAAAAATCCGCTTCTGATTCCGGGCCCAAAAGAAATCTTATTCAGGTCTTCACCCACAAACTCATCGGCCCAGACCACGGCCCCTGTGGCTACATCTTTTAAATTAACATTTATAACAATTGATTCGCCGGACAAAGTAACCTTACCAAACAACAAACAATCAGCGTTTAAAAGTTGTCCTATTTTCGCCATATTAGTCTGTTCTGTCAATCCGGTTAATGAAAGTTTCTGCTCGTTTATTATTGTTTCAAGAGACTTCTTATCCATCACCTTAAAATTTCCTGTTTTCGCAAGTTTAAGAACAATTTTATCCTCAACTGATTTAAAAGTAATCCCGGGCCCGTATTCAAACGGGACAATAGAAATGACTTTTGCATTTTTTATCTTCGAGGCAGAAGAGTACACCCTTGATAAAGCATCATCTATCGCAACATTCTGATCCATTGCCGCCAGATAGATCGCACTCACTAAGAACAAAAGTATTCCATCAAATATTCTTTTTCGCATTATTCCTCCTTCAAAATTTTTACAGTTTACTGTTTACAGTTTTTTTTGTATTCGAGCTACTTTATTACAGTAAACGGTACACTGTAAACTGTCCTTCACTGCTATTATTAAACATTATACTATATTTAGTATTATTACTTCACTATTATTTCGACTGCTTTGAACCAAAAAGACCTCTCGGCCTGAAGATCAATACTAAAATAAGAATCGCAAATGAAATTACGTCTTTATAAGTCGAGGAAATATATCCTGCTCCCAGGCTCTCAATAAGACCAAGAAGGATCCCCCCAAACATTGCGCCGGGAATGCTCCCGATCCCTCCCAGTACTGCCGCTGTAAAAGCTTTGAGACCTACCATATAACCCATGGAAAAATTAATCATACCGTAAGAAATACTTATCATCACGCCGGCCACAGCCGCCAGCGCTGAACCGAGAAGGAAAGTCAATGATATTATCCCGTCTACGTTTATACCCATCAGACTTGCTGTTTTCTTGTCTTCAGCTACCGCCCTCATCGCCTTGCCAAGCTTAGTTTTTCTCACAAAATAATTCAGTAAAATCATTAAAAGTACTGACACGGCTATTATAAAAACATTAATATAGGAGATATAAACGTTTCCTATATTAATACCGGTATCAGGGAAATTAACATCAAATTTCTTATTTTCCGCGCCGGCAATAAGCATTACGGCATTTTGCAGAACAATTGAGACCCCCAGGGATGTTATGAGAGGCGCCAGTCTGGGAGAATTTCGAAGCGGTTTATAAGCCACTTTTTCAATTATTACGCCAAGAATTGAACAAAACAATATAGATGAAAGAAATACTACACATAGAGCAAAAAAAAGACCGGGGCCGCTCAAGAGAGATACATTGAACAGCCCCAGCGTAAAGAGCGCCCAATAGGCGCCAACCATGTAAATTTCACCGTGCGCAAAATTTATAAACTCGAGTACTCCATAAACCATAGTATACCCGAGAGCTACCAGCGCGTAAACACCGCCAAGAGTAATTCCATTCACTATTTGCTGAAAAAACAATCTTATTACCTCTTAAATATTGAAGCTCCGGGATAAACAGCTCTCTTTCCCAGTTGTTCTTCAATCCTGAGGAGCTGATTGTATTTCGCAACACGGTCAGATCTGCAGACAGAGCCTGTTTTAATCTGTCCCGCACTTACCGCAACTGCCAGATCGGCAATTGTCGCGTCTTCTGTCTCTCCTGATCTGTGCGACATAACCGTCGAATAACCGTTCTTCTTTGCAAGGTCAATGGTATCCAGCGTTTCAGAAAGAGAACCTATCTGATTAACTTTAATTAAAATAGAATTTGCCGTGTCACGGTCAATACCTTTCTGAAGCAACTTCACGTTTGTAACAAACAAATCATCCCCGACAAGCTGAAGTTTCTTACCCCAGATCTCGGTAAACTTTTTCCAGCCTGCCCAATCATTTTCATCAAGACCGTCTTCAATGGATTTGACCGGGTATTTCTTTATCAAATTTCCGTAAAACTTAATCATATCATCGGAGGTATTATTTTTTTTCTTTTCGGCTTTTAACACATATTTACCTTCTTCAAAAAAAGAAGCTGCCGCCGGATCAAGGCAAAACACAATATCTTTCCCCGGTTTAAAACCTGCGGTTTCAATAGCCTGCATCATCACTTTCAAGGCTTCTTCATTGGATTTTAAATTCGGAGCAAAACCGCCCTCATCACCGACGCTGGTACTCAGTCCTGCTTTGGAAAGTATTTTTTTAAGCGAATGAAACGTCTCAGAACCCATACGGAGAGCTTCCTTAAAATTTTTTGCTCCCACAGGCATAATCATAAACTCTTGAATGTCAACATTGTTATCCGCGTGTTTGCCGCCGTTTAAAATATTCATCATAGGTACAGGCAAAACTCTGGCATTTTTTCCGCCGAGATATTCGTAAAGAGGTTTTTTTACTTCTTGTGCTGCAGCTTTAGCAACAGCCAGGGAAATACCGAGTATCGCATTAGCACCCATATTTGATTTTGTATCGGTACCGTCAGCACAGAGCATTTTATTATCAATCTCCCGCTGTTTTAAAGGGTTCATACCTGCTATTTCTTTCGCCAGAATATTATTTACATTGCTCACGGCTTTAAGGACACCTTTTCCGCCGTATCTCTTTTTGTCTCCGTCACGAAGTTCAAGCGCTTCGTTAATTCCCGTTGAGGCGCCGGACGGCACAGCAGCTCTTCCGACCACTCCGGAACCAAGTATTACATCCACTTCAACGGTTGGGTTACCTCTTGAATCCATTATTTCCCTTCCGATTATTTTTTTTATTTTACTTACTCCTGCCATTGCTCCTCCTCTTAAGATTTACCCTGAAAATCAGTCCGGCACTTGCCCTTATGCATAGTAGAATACTTTTAAAGTCTTACATTCTCGATACAAAAACACATCCGGCACTTGTATCAGCAAGTGCCGGACATGTCAACTTTTAACTATCTTTTCTCTATCTATCGGGAATAGTGATTACAGCGTTATTCTTTCCCGAAGGATCTATTGCTTGCTCCATTCCTGACGGATTAACTGCCGTAACTACATAGTAGTACGTCTGACCCCTTCTCTTCCTGCTCATATCCATCCAGCTCGTACTGTCTCCGTTTATTCCTGTTGCATACGGCCTTCTATCTGTTAAGTCAGTGATAACCTGCACATCTCTGTATATATTGTAGCTGTATATTCCATTAGCTCCAAACGGCAGGTCCAATTTCCAGTCTATCAACACATCCGTCTCACCCGGTACCTTTACTTCATACTGGCTTATCCAGGGTGTATTCTGACACCTTGGCGGCGCATAATCTACTATATGCGGGCTAACAAACAAGCTCACATCCACTTTTTCCACTACAGGATTTGACGATTTAAACAGCATTCCGATTAACGGAATATCTCCAAGGAATGGAACCTTCGTTTCAGAAGTCATCGCCCTATCCTTTATCATTCCTCCCAGTCTTATCGTTCCGCCGTTACTTACAAACAACTTTGTCCTTATCTCCCTGTTATCTATGACCGGTATTCTCATTCCTTCCTGCGGTGAAACATAACCTGCAATCTGGTTCATCTGCGGGTTTATCTGCACACTGATTGTCCCGTCTCTCTGGGATTGAGGAGTTACCTGTAGTATTATATTTACATCCTGATAAGTATACGAATACGTTATCGTACCGCTAACTACGTTCATAGATGTAATCGGTTCCCTTGATCCTATCTGTACTCTTGCTTCTGTACCATCTTCCACTATAACATCCGGATCTGCGACCATTTCAACATGGGTCGTAGCCTGGGTCGCAAGCATTTCAAACTCCGTTTTGTTATTAATTCCATCAGTATAGGTAAACGGACCTAAAAAAGCTCCCCCTACATACGTCGATGCTCCTGCTCCTACCGTTGTTGTTAGTGTTGTTTGTGATGCAAATAATGAACTACCCGACTTGTACATCGTTCCCAGCCATCTGCCCGGGCTAGTTATGTCTAAAAACGCTTCGCCTCCCATACTTATCTTAGAGGCAGGTGTATACTGAAAATCCATTGAAACTTGAGTGTCCGTTTTCTTTGTCGTTTCTAATAACTTCGCCTTTATTGCTATTAACTTTGCTTTTCTTTCAGGGTTATCCAATTCTTTTAGCAAACTTTCAATTCCCTCAAATACTTCCGCTACATCGGTAATAATAAGGGCGTTTGTCCCTACATCCACCGAGACTACTCCTTCTTTTGTAAGTACTGACTTCATCTGCCTTACAAGTTCACCCGCTGTCGCGTAGGTCAACGCATACAACTTGGTAACTCTCGGAGCCTTTGTGTCCTCTTTTTCTTTTTTCTTTACATGATAAATACCGCCGGCATCTACCGTAAACTGCAGACCCTTCGGCTCCAGGATTAAATTCAAGACGGTGTCAAGTTCCTGTCTTTCTGTTATGCTAAGAGTTACGTTACCATACACTCCCATGTCCGCCACCTCTATAGCATACGCAACCCCTGACTTCAAAAACACCGTTTCGAGCGCTACTTTTACCGGTGTATTCGGGAAGTCTATAGGCGCTTCCACAAACTTTACATCAGCAGCAAATGCAAAACTTCCAATCAGCATTGCGACTACTACAGTTAGTATTCTTTTCATCAGCCATTCCTCCTTTTATTTTTTTTAAAATACTTAAGAGACTACACCTCCTTCTCTATCAGGGGCAATAAGACCGTGTTACCGGCACAAGCCCCCAAAGTTTTATGAAACTTATCACCTTTTTAATTTCGACAACTCCCCTGTTACATCATCCATTTCCAGAATAAAACCCATTTTCGTAATTTGAAGTAATTTTAAAGAATCATAGTTAGGAATAGTTTTATTATCCCTTGTTTTCAAAATCCCGCCAACCATAGCATAGTAGACATTATTCGTATCATTATTATAAGTAAAACCATAAATAGGATTAGAAGCTATGAAATATCTGAGTTCACCCGGAGGGATAATCTGCTTTGGTTTTGGAGGGTCCATAGGCCTGAATATAGGCTTTATATTCCATTCTCCGTCCTTTGTCTTAACAGTTTCTTTCACCATTATCCTTTTTTCTGTTATAGGTACCACCTGGGCTTTTTCTCCCAACAAAACATCAGAAATATGATCTTCAAAGGTCACATCCCCTATCAAATCCACAAGCTCTTTATCCAGCTCAGAAGGTACGACATAGACCATAACATTAAAATTATTAAGTCTTACAGAATTTTTATTATCACCCTGTGCCAGCCTGAAAGGCTGAATTTCCAGCATTTTATTACTTGTTTCAAATGATTTTAAAAACCCGAAAAAATTACCGAGTGTCATCTGGAAATTGAACTCCAGAGACCTTCTCTTAAATTTAATTCTAATAACCTTTTCAACTCCGTCTTTTGACTTAACTTTGAAAAGCTCTGTAGTATCAGAAGGCTCTGACCTTTCTGTAGCATCCATTCTATCACAACCGTATTTCTTTGCAAGGTTTTTCACAGCTTCTTTAAAATCACCGACCTGTTTTTCCGACAAGAACTTATTTCTGAGCTCAAAAGCCGCCGTGTCCAGGACAGAAAATGCCTCCGTTAACTGGGCCTCCTGCGTCTTAATCATCAGAGAACTGTCATAATCCTCCGAATACTCGGTGTAATCCTTCTGCTTTTTAACAAGATCTCCGGAAAAGAATACGAACATCGCAACCGATACAACAAAAACCAGAAGACAGGAAGCATAAATTATCAAATCCACCTTGCTGATGTTATAACCTTCGAGCAAAGCAAGAATTGTCTTTTTTTGTGTTTTAGAATTTTGGGCAGCCATTATTTATTCCCTCCCGCCGAACTAACCGAAGTTTTGGTCTTGACTGCAGGTATTCTTTCTGCTCTGATAGAAACCTTAAAAGCAGTCCTATCCTCCAATTGCCTGGTGTTAACACTCTTAAGTTTTTTAAAGTTTTCCGTATTTTCCCCGTTATCGCAGAGTTCCTTGACAATATCCTCTTTGCAGGCACCGGTAGTGTCAAAACCCAGAGAACTCCATTCCGCAGTTTCAAGCCACATTCTATCCGGAACAATCGAGCTAAGCTCATATATATAAGTCGACCATTTTCTAAACTTAGTTTCAGGCTTGGTATATCTTATTTTTATTATCTTCAACCTGTCTATTGCTTTCTTCTTCCTTTTAAGATCTTTAATATCGGAAGACATGGTATCAAGCTTTCCTGTTATATCATCTATTTTCAACATTACATCCGATCTTTGTTTCATTTTATATCCCGTCGCAAGCATCAGAATCAGGAAAATACAAACAGCAACAACAATTATAAGAGACCTTCGACTCCGGAGCTTCCTCCCGATTATTATTTCAAGCGGAAGTAGATTGATATTGTTCTTTACCTGCAACAGATTACGAAGTCCCGCACCGATAGCGGTAGTAAGCAAAGGCAGGTTTTCCAAAAGCGAGGACTCTATTGCTTTATCATAACTGATAACATTTTTATTTATCTGATTTTCACTTTTTACGTTTTTTCCGATCTTTGACGAGATATATTTACCGATATTTACGAGTTTGGACCCGCCTCCGCTTATAATAACTTCCGAAACAGAACTTCCGCCGCTCTTGCTTTCAAAGAAAGAAAAAGCCCCGTTAAGCTGCCTTAAAAAATCCTTAATCTTCGATTCAAGCGCAGAAAACACCTTTTTAGATTGATCATCAGAGCCGGTATAACCCGCACTAAAATCCAGTTTACTGACGTATTCTTTCGCAGTCAACCAGTCCATGGAAAGGGAAGACTGAACTACTTCTATAATATCATTTATTCCCCACGGAACATTAAGACCAAATTTTAAACTTTCACCTTCAAGCACATTTACTGCGGTTGTCTCCGAACCAAAATCAATTTTACCCCAGACCTTGTCTTTTGGTATCACCATATTAAAACAGGAGAAGTTGAGACTGGCAAGAGCATTCGACTCAAGAAAATCAACCGAGAACTTTAATTTTTCCGCTAAATCAAGATAATTATTTACGACTTCTTTCTTTGCAACAGCAAAGATAACATCCATTTTTTCCCTGCCATCACTCTTTACATCTTCTTTTCTTCTGTATAAATGAGATATATTGACATCCCAGATCATTTCTTTAAGATCAAACGGGATAAACTCCTGATTTCCTCCAAGTTTCAAGGCTTCCCGGAGTTGCTTTTCCAGCATTATGGGCATTGAAAGTGTGCGGATATTTTCCTCAAATTTACTGATAGCCAAAACAACATTAACCGGTTTTAAATCCTTGAATATCCTGCCTAATATCTGAGAAATAGCTTTCATACGGATTCCAGGGGAATCAAGCTCTTTTGATGATAATCCGTAATCTTCAAAGTAAAATCTGTCAATTTTGACACCATTTGACGTCTTTTTGAGCTGAACAACCTTTAACTGGTTGTAGCCTATGTCAATTCCTATGCTTGTTGTTTTAGCCAATTTAAATCTCCTTTCTAGTTTATACTTATCTTTATCTTTTGAAAATCATTCAGGCCCGTACAGGGAAGATATTTTGAAGCGCTATTTTTAGATGTTACAGGTACATCGCCAAGGCAATACATATTAAAAATACCCGGAGCCGGATTAATCATGACTTCTTCGGTAGATGTACTAAGCATTGAAAAACTTATAAAAAGAATATTCGCAGTGGCTGTTTTTTTTCTTGTTGCTAATCTTGCCGTATCACCATAATCACCTTTCAGCAGGTATTCAACCTCAATCCGGATGCTTCTTGAAGCTTTCATTGAACTATAATCATATCCCGATGCGCTTTCAATCTTTTCTCCTTTTTGATCGTAAGGTATGAATTGTATTGTATTCATAAGAAATTCATTCCCATCAACCTGTTCAAGAACTTCCTCTTCTTCTCCCGTTTCTGTCTGTCTTTTGCCATCATTTGGATCACGCATATCATCAGGATAACCAAGGGGATATTCATTATCATTTGGCTTTTGGCTATGGCCAAACTTCAAAACCCATTCGTATTTGTCTACCTTTTTCATAAGAATTATATACTTGGAATCACCGGAAGATTTAGTAGAATAAGCAATAGTATTACCTTCCACGGTTTTATCATTTGAACTGGCATCGGTATCAATTACTGTTCTGTTAAAGATTTCAAACTCCAAATCATCACAATTATTTCCGAGAGAATTCAGACGGTTTGCAAACTGCAAATCTTCTGAAATTTTAGAAAAAAGATTCCGCACATATGTTTGTTCCTGAATGGTATCAGTACCCATGTAAAAGAATGTCTGAGCAAGGAAATAAGCATAATATAAAACCAGAAGAAGGAGGGAGGAAATACCCATAGCAATCATCAGCTCCAGAAGAGTAAAACCCTTGTGCCTTTTACAGGTTTTTTTCATTTCTACGTACATCTCCTAAAAATTAATTTGACAGCTGAGTCTCCAGGAAAAAATCCCCGTCTTTTATTTCACCGCGAGGGTCGCTCCAGTTCACCGTTACTTTAATGCTGACCAGAACAGGATTTACATCCATAACCATCCATTCAACTGTTCTGGTAAAATCAGCCCTGGTTTCACTTGACATCCTTATTTCTTCGTTATTTGAAGAATCCTGAATCTGCCCGACAGTCTGAAGTGTTTTCAGCACAACGATACCTTCATCAACCAGCTGACTGGGCGTCATTGTCCCTGCTTTTAACTTGTCAATTATCTCTCCGCCTTGCGGCATCTCAAGCAAGCCCACATAAAGAGGGTTCTCAATACTTGACAGTCTTATCATTTCATTATTTGCAAGGCGCGCGGATTCTTCCTGGATATCTCCGACGTTAATATCCATGAAGCCGCTAAAGAAAAGCTGAATAACAAAAGCATATACCAGAGAAATAAAAGCAACAGCAATAAGAACCTCAACCAGTGTAAGCCCTTTATTTTTTACTCTTTTTCTCATTGGTTTTGCTCTCCTGCTTCGCTGTTGCATTTTTCCGGTGCTTAATTTAAGTACCTTATAACCTAATCGGCTTTCTTTTTTATCCATTAATATTGAGTCTTAAAACCGCTAAAATCTTCATTACTTTCCAAAATTTCTTTCATTTATTCAGCAAAAGTCAAAAGCTGTGTTTTCTTTAATCACTAACAAATTATTCCTCCGAAACGCCCTCACCGGTTGATTCAGAAGAAGTTTTATTGCTCTTAAAAGAATGCCGTTTCGTATTAATTGGCGGCTCAACATCATCATCCGTATCCTGCTTTGCATCCGGTCCGTCACTTCCTATAAGGTAGTTATTCGCCGTCTTTGCACCTTCTGATTCATTCGCAGCTCCGGAACCGGTAGCCAAACGATACCGGTACGCCCTGCCCCACGGATCCTTGTCGCCGCCTTCCTGCAGATACCCTTCATTTATTGGTGTCAGTAAATTGTCAGGATAATATTTGTAATGTGTATAGTAAAGTTCCAGCGCTGACTGCACGCCTCGAAGCGACGCCTTACAGGATTCTATCTCCGCCTGCTCCCTCGTCTTTAGTAAATCCGGTATTACTATAGCTATTAACAATCCGATAATCGCTATAACAATCATCAGTTCCAGCAGTGTAAAACCTTTCCCTCTTTTCATAAAGCCTCCCCTTTTTAATTTTATCCTTTTTAACTTTTTTTCATATTTCCGTACATTTTAAAGACCGGAAGATAAAGAGCCATAACAATAAGAGCAACTACACCTGCAAGACCGATAATAAGTAAAGGCTCAATAAGCGCAGTAAGAGCAGCTGTTGAGATCTCAACTTCCTCATCATAAAACTCCGATATTTGCTCCAATACTTCACCAAGCTTACCTGTCTGTTCGCCGACATGCACCATGGAGATAACAAGCGCAGGAAAATACGCGCTTTTTTTTAAGGTATCCGCTATTTTTTCACCTTCTTTAATCTTCTCTTTAGCATCAAGAATTGCCTTTTCGACAGGTTTACTTCCTACTGTTTTAGAAACTAAATCCATTGATTCAAGGATAGGCACCCCGTTATTTACAAGAATACCGAGAGTCTGGGAAAATTTGGCAAAAATAACTTTCGACATATAAGCACCGAGTATAGGAAGCTGTAACATTACTTCATCTTTTTTAAATTTGCCTTTTTCCGTGCCGAGAAGTTTCGAAATAAAATAAATCCCGCAAATAATAATTCCAAAAGAAAAGAAAGCAGCAGGAAAAGTTAAAAAATATTTACCGATTACATCGTTACTCAAGTAAATCATCGTTTTTGTAAGCCAGGGCAGATTGCCGCCCATGGTCTTATACATATCTTGAAATTTGGGAATAACAAAAGTTAAAATAAATATCACAACGGCTATACCGACTAAAATGACCAGTATGGGATAAATCATTGCCGATTTTACTTTATTGCGAAGCCTCGATGTCCTGTCCATATATTTTGCCGTACGAATAAGAATCTCCGGCAGTTTACCGGAAGCTTCGCCGGCCCTCAACATGCCCACATATAAACTGTCAAAGTATTTGGGATACTTACTCATGGCGGTAGAAAGCGGCGTACCGGAAATAACCTCGTTTCTGACATTTTTAATTATTGTCTTTAACAGCGGATTAGCCAATTGATTTATCAAAACTTCAAGACACTGTTCAATAGGGATTCTGGCTTTAACTAAAGTTGCAAGCTGTCTCGAAAAAAGTAAAATATCATCCTGGGAGATATTCCCGCCGGACAGGCTCTTATTGAAGAACTGGGTTATCGCCAATTTTCTTTTTATACTGGTGATCATTAACCGTTGACGCTGGAGCTTTGTTACAGCAATATCTTTACTCTCTGCGTCAACGTCACCTTTATAGGCTTTTCCGTCTGAATCAACAGCACTATACGAAAATACTGGCATTGTTTAGCCTCCGCGTTAACCCTAAAAGGGTTTTATAACCCCTTTAAATAATTATTGATTGGCAGTACCTGCTACTTTTATTATTTCATCAATCGTAGTCATGCCTTTTAAGGCTTGATCTATACCTGCCTGAAACAGAGTCCGCATACCATTTTTGACAGCAGCAGCTTTAAGTTCATGAGGTTCAGCCCTTTTTGCAATCATATTTTTTAACTCTCCGTCCATAACCATTATTTCATAGATTGCAAGTCTGCCCCTTGAACCCGAACCGCCGCAAATCTCGCACCCTCTGGTTTTATAGAACTTCGCGCCTGCTTTATTTATAATAATCCCCAGCGCCGCCAATTGCTGATCAGCGGTCATTATATAATCTTCTTTGCAATGTTCACAAGCTTTTCTTACAAGACGCTGGGACATAACCATGACTATACAGGAATTAATAAGAAAAGGTTCTATGCCCATATCAATGAGTCTGGTGACAGAACTTGGAGCATCATTAGTATGAATAGTTGAGAACACCAGATGGCCGGTAAGAGCGGCTCTAACCGCAATATCAGCAGTTTCAAAATCACGCATTTCACCAAGGAGAATAATGTCAGGGTCATGTCTGAGAAAACTTCTCAGGACTTTTGCGAAGGTGAGTCCTATTTCTTCTTTGACTTCAACCTGTCCTATCCCAAAGAAAGAGTATTCTATCGGGTCTTCAATTGTCATTATGTTCTCGCCGGTATTATATATTTTATTTAAGGCAGCATAAAGTGTGGTAGTTTTACCCGAACCGGTAGGTCCGGAAATCAGAATCATACCGTAAGGTTTGTTGATAGCTTCATTAAATTTGACTAAGTCTTCGCCCTGCATACCCAGCTTTTCCAAATCAAGCACCGTAGCGCCCCGGTCAAGAACCCTAAGAACAATACGTTCACCAAACTGATTAGGAACAATAGAAACACGAAAGTCTATATCCCTTCCGGTTACTTTTTTTGTAATACGACCGTCTTGAGGAAGTCTTGTTTCAGCAATATCAAGCCTGGACATAATCTTAACACGTGAAACCATTGCAGGATAAATCGGAAAAGGCGGAGCCGGCACTTCATGAAGAACTCCATCTTTTCTGTATCGTATTCTCATCGTCTTTTCAAAAGGCTCTATGTGAATATCAGTTGCTCTTTCTTTTACCGCATTAATAATAATCAAGTCTACTATTTTAATAATAGGAGCATCATCAGATATTTCATTTACTTTCTCACTTTCGCAGGCCCCATCATCAAGAAGCTTATTATCTATCTCCTTAACCATATCACGCATTTCATCTGTCAGACCGTAATATCTGGAAATTGATTTTGCCAGCGCTTTCGCACTAGCAAGCATTGGTTTAATTTCCTTATGAATCAAAAATTTGAGATCGTTGATAACCCGGAAATCCAGGGGATCTATCATTGCAACATAAACGGAATTATCTTCCTGACTATAAGGTAAAATTTTATACCTTCTGCAAATGTCTTCCGGAATTAATTTTATTATTTCGGGATCGATTATAACATCATTGAGGTTGATGTAAGGTGTGTCTAATTGTTTACCAAGTATTCTTAGAAGATCATCTTCAGTGATATAACCTAAATCAATTAAAGTATGACCAAGGCGTTTATTACTGGCTTTTTGCTCAGCAATAGCCTTTTCCAATTGCGCAGGAGTAATCAGCTTCTCCTGTATAAGCATTTCACCTAACGGATGCTTATCCATATCGACCGACCCTATTCAAAATATTTTGAAACAAATCCTCTTACCCGCAATAAACCAACTTCTCTTCATAATCAGGTTCACTGCCCTGAACCTGAATTAAATGAATTGCTTAATATTATAAAAACATACGTCAAATTACCGCATCCTGCGATAATTTGACGGTTCGCAACTAAATTAATAAGTTATCGATGCGCTTGGCAATCCAGCCTCTTTCATCTGGACCCGTAGCTTTGCGACCCCGCCTTACGACAAGTGTGCCTTTTCGGATGTCTAGTAGATTTTAACAACAAAAGCATTAAAAGTCAATACCCATTTAGGCCGACACAAAAGTAGACAGTATACCTTTACTTGGCAAATGGAAATTGAAGTCTTGAGCGGATTTTTCCTAAAGATTGACTCATCTCATCTCAAATTAAGCCTGCTTCTTAGAAATTCACCGTAACCCCTGCTTTTATTGCTGCTTTTGGCAATGAATAGTCTTTGATATTCTGATACTCTCTGTTTAAAAGGTTTTCCCCTTTGACGAAAACTGTGATATTTCCGCCAAAGCTTTTTTTGACACCTGCTGAGACCAAAAAGACATCTTTTAGCTTGTCAGTAACCGTCTGAGAGTAGAAAATATCTCCTCTATACTCAAAGGAGGCGTCAAAAGTCCAATCAGTGATTACATATTCACCGGACAGGGTTGCCGAATGAAGAGGGATATACGGAATATTCATTACCGGATTATCAGGATTAGCCGCATTAACATATTTATAAATCAATTTCTGAGTAAGCCCGTCAAATATCTTCCATTCTTCTTTCACATTTACACCTATTATTGAAGCTTTAGAAATATTTACGGGGGAAGTAGCGAGGCCTGCGGACTCATAAGAGATAAGGTCGCTTATTTCTTTTCTATAAAACTCCAAAGTTACAGGTATCTGTTTTAATAATCTGTGCTCCACCCCCACACCTATATTTAGCCAGGTGTTTTCAGCCATAAGTCCGGGATTTACAAGGTATATATCATCGTCATAGGTATTTTTAAATTTTGGATAGACCCTGCCCGGTTCATAAGATACAAACACACGGGTGAAGCCGTCAACATCAAATACAGCTTTCGCATTCACAAAAAGCCAGCCATTATCGCTTTTTAAAGCGACAAATATGTCGGTATTTTCAATTTTAAATCTGTCTTCCAACGCAGCAGAATAACTCCAGCCAAAAATATTGTCGTTTCGAAAATCTATACCCAGACCCGGAAGATGCTTTTTATTTTCAAAAACCATCTCAAAATCAGTTTTAACACCAAAACTCGTCTCATTGTTTACAACTCCAAAAGTACTTAAATCTGACCTTGCAAAGCTGAAATATGAAGTCAAGCTGAGCTTGTCCATAAGAGGCAAAGAGGCGCGCAAGTAGGCGGTATAAAAATCCTTTATAACAGAGGAAAATCCCAGTGTCGAGGCATAAGGGGTTTTTATCGTCTCGTTTTCATAATCAAGAGTAAGTCCCAGCTTCAAGGCCTTATTAAAAAAATATGTCAAATCTCCGGAAGCTGAAATATTGGTATAACCCGAATCCTGAAGGAGAAAATTCTTTTTATCTCCCAATAAATTAATTATAAAACTAAGATTTTCAAATTGTCTTCCGTATGCTAATTTGGCAAAATAATTATCAAAAGTTCCCGCATATGCTGTTAACTCTCCAAACTGATTTTTACCTTCAGTTTTTTCAAGCATCGGGGATCTCTTATCTTCTTCCAGATACGGACCCTTTATAAACTCCATTTCCATAAGCGGAGTCTCTTTCGGAGGCATCGGATAATTTGCAGGAAGTAAATCTTTCTTCTCGACTCCTACTCTAAGGTCCGACTCCCCGGAGACCACAACATCAGGAAGTACAAATACCGGTTCTCTGTCTTTTTTAATCTCCTCCTGGGCAAGCAAACAAGAAGTCAACGCCAGCAAAAGAAGAGCAAATATCTTTTTCATTTACCCTCCAGATCTTTCAGGCGCTTTTCAGCGGATTTTTTCCAGTCAGGATTTACACTGTCTTTTATAATTTCAGAATAAAGTTTTCTTGCATCCTCATATTTTGCAAGACGCTCATAACACTCAGCCGCTCTTGCTTTTGCCGTAATTTTCCAAACATCCGTCACCTTTTCTATTTCAACCACTTTCATATATTCTTTCGCCGCATTTTCATAATCACCCGAGGCGTAATAAGTATTACCCGTCCAGTATTGAGCCTCCTGAGCCTTCTCCGGAACATTTTTAACCAGCCAGGCGTAAGATAATGCCGCATTTGCGTAATCTTTTTTCCCCTCATATAACGCCCCGGCTTCCATCGCCGCATCCTTCGCAAGCTCGCTCTTTGGATAGTTGTCCAATACTACTTTATACTGTTTAATTGCTTCGTCAATCTTTTTAAGTTTTTTATAAACAAGACCCGTATTATAAGCGGCAGAAGGAGCAAATTCGCTTTTTGGGTACTTTTCTAAAACATCCAGATACTCATTGGCCGCATCGGCGTACCTCTCGAGAGAAAAGTAAATACTCGCGATCCTGAATTGCGCCTTGGGTGCCAATGAAGATGTGCTGTGCCTCGAAATAAGCACCCGGAAACTTTCAACAGCTCTTCCATTATCTTTTTGATTAAGAAAAGCTTCAGCTCTGCTAAATAACGCCTGGTCCACCATATTTGAAGTCGGGAACTCGCTTATGAACTTTTCATACTCTTCCACCGCTTGTTTATAATTTTTTTCGCTAAAATAATACTCTCCGAGTTTAAATTGAACCTCGGCGGAGAATTCTTCCTTGGGAAATTTCCTAAGGAACTTTTTTGATATTTCAGCAGCTTCGCTCACCTTCCCAAGTCGGGAATACGTCCAGGAAAGACCGTAAAGAGCATCTCTCTCATATTTCGTGTCGCTGTATTTGTCTATTACCTTCTGATAGTAGTTAACCGCGGTGTCATAGTTATTCATATTATAGTAAGAGTCTGCGATCTTCAGCATTGCATCCGGAACAAAAGCACTGTTTGAATGCTCTTTTTCTATCCTGGAAAAACTAAGAATTGCTTTGTCAAATTCATTTCTTCTAAAATTAGCAAAGCCCGTCCAATAAGCACTTTCTGCGGTATTCAAAGTTGACCAGAAAGAAACTGCACCTTCAAAATCATTCCCGTTATAAAGACACCAGCCTGCCTGATATTTGGCTTTAGCTGTTTCTTCGGGATCCCTGGATTTTTCGATTACTTTCCGGTAAGACTTTAAGGCGGAAATATAATCTTTGAGATTATAAAGACAGCTTCCGCTCATATAGCTTATTTCTCCGATAAAATCTTCATTCTTATCCAGCTCTGAGACCCTGGTAAACTCACTCAAAGAACTCGTAAATTTCTTAAGCTGGAAGTAACACCAGGCTATTCCAAGCTGGGAGACAATCGTAAGCCGGGGATCTTTATAATCGGAAATAACATCCTTATAGGCAGTAATCGCAGCTTCATATTCCTTTTTCGCAAAGAATGTTTCTCCGAGACGAAAATGCGATTCTGAAACCCAGGTACTATCCGGAAACTGAGTAAGCAAGTTGGAAAAATGTGTTTTAGCGTAGTCATAATACATTAATTTATAATCACACCAACCAACCCAATACAGACCATCGTCGGCTAATTCACTTTTTGGATATTCATTATATATTTTATAATATTGAACCTTTGCATCCATAAGGCGGCCCAGACTGTAAAAACAATTACCAGAAAGATACAGAGCATAAGGTTTCAACGCCTTCGGCGCATCCGCACTATCCGTAATATCCTTCAACTCTTCTATCGCTTCCCAATTACGTTTCTGTTTAAAGAAACACCACCCGAGCGCATACTTCGCCCTGTGGGCAAGTTCGGAGGGGACATCCTTCCCTGCCGTAATATCCTTAAGCGATTTTAAAGCATAGTCAAACTTGCCAAGATTGACAAAAGATACGGAAAGCCAGTATCTGACTTCATTCTTCAACGCGCTCTCGGGATATATCTTTAAAAACAGCTCAAAAGCACTGACTGCAGATTTATAATCTTTCAGTTTATAAAAACACTCGCCAACCCGGTAAGACGCCGCGTCAGAATTTTTGTGCGCCGGATTTTTCTTTAAGAACTCCTCAAAGGCGATTATTGACTGGTCAAAAGATCCTCCCAGAAATAAAGCTTCTCCCTTCCAGAAAAGCGAAGTCTCCGTAAGCGGGCTATTAACAGTTTTAAGAGAGATCTTCGCAAAGTTAACTGCCGCCGTCTGATATTTTCCGAGGCGATAATAGCACCAACCCATGGAGTAATAGGCAAAATCAGCGTGGGTAAATTCGGGATAATCTTTTACTACTTTTTCATAAAGAACTACCGCATCCTCAAGCTTTTCGAGATTAAAGTAACACTCCCCCGTCCAATATAAAGAATCCGGATAAAGATAACTTCCGGGAATTATTTTTTTAAAAGCGTCAAGAGCTTCTTCATATTTTTTTAACGCAAAAAAACTTTCACCTATACGATAAGCTACAGAATCCCTGTATTCCAGCGTAGAATGCCTATCAAGGACATTGTTATACTCCTTAATCGCCTGTTCGTAAGAACCCAGATTAAAATAACATTCCGCAGTCATATAAGCGGAATCTGCTGCTTCTTTTGCGGAAGGATATAAGGAGCTGATTTTTTGGAACTGCTCTATGGCAAGCTGATAGTTTTTGTCCTTAAAAAGCCCGTAAGCAAACCTGTACATGCCGGAAGCTTCTTCAACGCCGGACATGGAAGCCGCTAAGAGTATTACTATAAGAATTTTCTTTAACATTGTGTTAATTGTAGCATAATAAGGAGGCTTGTGGCAATAGCCCGAAACCCTTAGGCACGCAAGAAAGTGCTGTTTCAAATACTATCTCAATATTTTTTGCTCTTTATCTTTGTACTTATGTCCTATTTTATTTACTCTACAGTATTTAATTACATGCGAGACGGCTTCTTCTGCGGTATCCGCAGAAATAAACATATCCATATCGGAAGCATCAATATAGCCTCTTCCCACCATCTCTTTCTTTAACCATTCCAATAAGCCTTTCCAGTATTCTGTCCCGACAAGAATCACAGGAAATTCGTTTATTTTTTTGGTTTGGATAAGAGTAATAGACTCAAAGAGTTCATCCATAGTCCCAAACCCGCCGGGCATAATAATGAAGGCTGTCGCATATTTCACAAACATAACCTTTCTCGCAAAAAAATAACGGAATTGCATGGATTTGGTAACATAAGGATTCGGTTTTTGTTCATGCGGCAATTCGATATTAAGCCCGATGGATTTGCCTCCGGCCTCGAAGGCGCCTTTGTTTCCCGCCTCCATAAGACCGCCGCCGCCGCCCGTAATAACTGAAAATCCTTTTTTAACAAGTTTTCCGGCAATTTCTTCGGCTATCTTATAATATTTCTCCCCGGGTTTTTCCCTCGCAGATCCGAATATAGAAACCGCGGGGACAACTTTTGCCATTTCATCAAAACCCTCAACAAACTCCGACATGATCCGGAACATTCTCCAATTATCTTCCATAGTGAAATCTTGTATATGCTTCTTTTTCATTTTTTCTCCTTAAAAAACAATCGGCTCTGCCCCTTATTTCTCACGGAACAGCTACTTCCTTCTTGTCATTATATTCTAATTTACACCGCATAACCCTGTGAGCATACATATCGGAAATAAAAAGATAATCTTTGTAAACAGCTATTCCGGAAGGTCTTGCTAAAGGAATCTCCGGATCAATAATCACTTTTGTACCTTCAAGAATTTTATCGCCGCCGCCGCCATTACAGTCTTCATTTCCGTAATTGCCGACACGTAAAATAAGATTCCCTGCTTTATCAACCGCTTTTATCTGATACATATACGCATCCGGGACCCAAAGCCGCTCATCAGAATCAAGACAAATTTGTGCAGCCGGACATTCGCCTCCGCAATTCCAGGGAGATACACCCGAAACCCCCGCATGATTCCAAATTTGCGGTTTTCCGTCAACACTGTCCAAAACTCCCCCTTCCGGGGAGAATTTTAAAAGACGCCCAAAAAGCGTAAATATTTTAGGCCATTCCTTCTTTAAATCAAGCTTTGTTTCTTCCGGAGTAAGATACGGCATCGGCCACGCTTTCTTTCCGCCGGGCGAACCTCCCTGGGAAGCAGTTGTCATCTGAGCGCCATGCCACATAGTTCCGTCGATAACATAAATATTTCCTTCTTTGTCAACCGCAACATCATTTATGCCGACGCTTTTAACTGCGCCTTTTTTCTTTAATGAACCGTCAGCACCATAAATATCTACTTTTGTTTGGCAGATCTTCTCACCTCTTGTAACAAGATCCCCAAAATTTAATATTTTTGTAACATCACGGGTAACTTTCCATTTATCCGTCTCGGAAACAACATAAATATCAGAGTTTTTTGCGACAAAAAGACCTTTAATGCCGCTAAACGGTTCGGCATCGCTATATTCCAGATTAATAGCATCTTTTGTCCCGAACTTTAAACGTTCACCTTTCGGAGAAACTTTCCAGATTTGAACAGTTTTTTTATACATAACCGGCAAATACCAGTTGTTTTCGGAATCAATAGCGGAATACCCGTAAAAACCGCTAAAACCCGACATGTTAAATTCTTTAAACTCTTTTCCGTCAATATCGCTTCTTGTATATCCCAAATATAGCTGACCTTTTGAATCGACCTTTAGAAATCCGGGGAATACAAATGCGCGGGGGTTCTTACCGGCATCCAGAATCGGCGGAGGAACCTTGAATGACTTATCGGGAAACGCGGTTTTTTCCGCTGTTTTAATAAACGATCCGTCCTTTTTGTAAACTTTAACCTTATCCCCGTCAAGCACAAGTATATTGTCGTCTTTATCTACAGCCACATCATTAGGCCCTGAAAAGTGACTCTCATCGTCTAAAACCGGTTTATCTTCCAGTTTGTGTCTTCTCTTTACATGCGCCGCATAACTGTTAAAACTTACTTCCCCTATATAATTACGGGGGGAAGAAAGCTTTTCCTTTCCGGAATAAACAAATGAATTTATCGGACTCATATCTCCTATCTTAAAATATCCCACAACATGATGAAATCCGTCCGCAAAAATAACATTCCCTTCTTTATCAAAAGCAAATTTCCAAAGATTCTTCGTAAAGGTATTTTCAATAGCCGGCTGCCAGGGAGGACGCCAAACCCACTTGCATATAAATCCGTCGGGATCAACCATCCATAATCCCAGATAATCGGAACACCAATTATGAATGCCTATTACGCTTCCATCGGGAGCAACTGTTGCAGGGTGAGATGTCCCGGCATAATATGTCGAATTATGATTAACACATGTAGGAACCCGGGAACCGTCCCAATTATCCATTCCTATTGAAGAATCAGTTATAAATCTTTGTAATTTTTCCTTAGATTTGTTAATGCTCGGAGGCCATACCATCCTAACGAATTTGCCTTTGCTGTCAAATACTCTTGTGGTATTTAGATGAACCCCGCCTGATTGAGTAACAAGATATTCGTCGCCGTTTCCTTTTACTATAGTAAGTGCATCAGATCTCCAGGATTTGTAGCCGTCACGCTCCCCTAAAATAAACTTATCGAATTTTGCGTTTACGCCTACCGCGATTAGAACCTTGCAGTCATTACTCACTTCTATTTCTTTGCCGCTGTCATCCTGCCCGTTCCAGGTTATACTCTGAGACAATGAACCTGCCGAAAAAGGCTGTACCGCTTTTTTTAATCCCACCATACCGCTTGCCAAGTGTCTTACCGCTTCCCCTGATTTAGTTATCCTTACAGTTACATCACACGGATTAGAAACAGTAAACGAAATAGTATATCCAATGGCAGATTTGGCGACTTTAGGTTCTCCAATCAACTTGGCTTTTGACGCAGACGCTTCCTTTGCAGGTGCAGCAAAGGCATAGTGATTATCCTCAATCCACAACTCAGCAAACAATATTGCCGCAACAATACTCCCTAAAATTACCGTTTTTCTATTCATCTGCCGCCTCCTGTATTATATTATGTTACAAGTATGCTACCAAATTTATATTAAGAATCAAAGAACTATTTATTTATTTCATCCTTTTCATTACATTTTTATATACAACTTTGTTAACATAACCAAAATCCGCATCAGGATATTTTGCTTTTAATTTATTATACAGGTTCTTTGCCACTCCATAATCTTTATTATAAAGAAATTGCTCTATAAGTTTCAGATTTCTTTCTATGTCTTCCATCTGGCTCACAGTTAAATTTTGAGATTGACCAAAAAGCTCTTCCTCTTTATTATATATAGTTGGTATTGCAGCAATTTTGTTTATATTCTTTATCTTACACGCTATATCTTTTTCTATTTTAGGCAGCTTAATTTCCATATTACCGTCTTTTTCAACATTTTTCTGCAGCCTATACTTTATTTCTCCATTATACGTATCCCAATATTCTACAATATATTTACCCAATTCTAAATTCTCTAATTTTATTCTGCCTCCGGCGGATATTGGCTCTACATTTTTAGCTTTTGGATTCAGGATTTCCTTATTGATCATCCATCGTAAAGTCTACTATATTTTTTTTCTTCATTTTCTTCTTTATTATGATATTAATTATTCGAAATTTCTCAATCGAATATTTAAACAAGTCTCAACGATGCAATTTAATGTAAAATTGTATCGATAGCAAAAACAAAAGCCCGCTACTAGAATAGCGATAGGAGGTAACCCTTTCATAGTATCAGTCCCCTATAAAAAAATCGTTATTCCAGAGTTTTTTCAGGAATAATTCCCAAGGAAAAATTTGGATTTTGTTGGAGAGCTGTCTTGGTTCGTTTTCAAGACAAACAATAATTGAGTGTTTAATTGGGCCGTCTTCTTGCAGCGCTTTTAGAGCGAGTGTATCTCCATCATGAATTCTGCTAGAGCCTTTTATCTCTAATGCGATATCCTTATCCCCAAGAATGAAATCAACTTCGTAGCCTGAGCTGGTGCGCCAGAATGTTATAGGCATATCAGGATTTTTATAAGCCTGGTAAGCTTTTAATTCCATGAATATGTAGTGCTCAAAGGATTTGCCAAAGTCGCGGCTGCCTATTACAGGTTTACGCCTTGCGAGATAATTTGCAACGCCTACATCAAAAATATAGAATTTTTCAGTTTGTATCATTCTTCTTGTTTTAGAGCTTTTCCAGGGCGAAACTCTATAGCCCAGGTAAGTATCTTCAAGTATGTTGAAGTATGAGCGGACTGTTTTATGAGAAATTCCGGATTCACGGCCGACATTGACATAATTAAGAAGTTCACTTGATGTAAGGGCGCATACTCGAAGGAATTCATTAAAAGCCGGTATATTTTGGATTCTTGCCTCGTTTATTATTTCCTCTCTTAAATAATCTGCTATATATGCTCTAAGGTCTTCCAAAGGATTTGGAGAAAGATAATGCGGTGGAAGTAATCCGGATACCATTACTGTTTCTAAATCAAAGCCTTCAACTTCAAAATACGATAAAGGAAGCATTGTTCTTCGCCACGCTCTTCCACCAAGGAGATTTGCATGTTCTCTTCGAAGTTTGCGGGCACTACTTCCTGTCATTAAGAATGAAACATCACTATTTTCGATGAGCCAATGTATTTCATCAAGCAAAGAAGGGATTTTCTGTATTTCGTCTATAACAATAAGCCCTTTATGATTAATAAATCTTTCTCTTAGAAGAGAAGGCCTGGCTGCATATTCCGCAAATACATCTGTTTTTAGAAGATCAATTATTTTATGATTTGCTAATTCATGCCTAATCCAATAAGTTTTTCCAACTTTTCTTGGACCCCATAAATAGGCGGATTTGCATTTAGGTAGATTTAACTCGAATATGCGTTTGATAATCTTCCTCATGCCGGTATTTTAACAGGATAAACTGCCCTTGTCAAGTAATATGTCATATCAGAATGGTAATGGGAAGGCAGATGGTACCCCCCTTAAATGCTTATTGTGCAAGCAATTTTAATACAACTGGATCCCCGCCTTTCCGCCATAAAGATCGGCGGACATAGCGCGAGAATGACAGAAAAATGAGTTTTTCAGCAACCTGCTAATTTTCTTTTACTGCAGATTTCTTATACGCCACTGTTACCTCGGTTTTAAGGGTCAGTAAACCTTCCTCGTCACTATTTACATTATTGTCTTCCGTTATATCTATATCGAACTCCTCTTCTTTGATCTTAATTTTGGCCGTGACTTTGGAGTATTTTTGTTTTACTTCGAGCATGGCTGCTGCTTTTGCATCTTTCATCAGCTTCTTAAGAGTTTCTTCATTTAAATGATAATTAATTAATTGATTGACCGGATTTTGGATATTTTCGGTTATTTTTGCCGGGGTCGCACCTTTAAATAATTTAGACCCGGTCAAGCCTTCGGAAATAACAGATACACTCTCAGCAGCAGTGTCCTCCATGTCATTAATTGCTATTGGAGCTCCGCCGTATTTAGCAGCCGCATCCAAAATATCCATTATTTCTGCCTGTTTTTTATCTTTAAGATTATTTATAACCACAGTTTTTTTTGCCGTATTCTTGTACGATTTACTTTTAAGGCGGTTACCTTCATCATCAAACCGGTCATTTGCGGAAGCGCCCTTTTTAGTTCTTTCCTGAATTTGGGTTCCGGCGCCGGAAACCGTAAAATTTTCTTTTTTAAGTTTAAATTCACGGCAAATTCCGCGGATCAGAAATTCCACCTTTTTACTAACATCAACTTCCGCCGCTTTTAAATTTACGGAAGGTTCAGATTTTACGGTAAACCGTACAAAAACATTGTCGGGTTTAGCCGTCAAAATACCGGTGCCCGTAATAGTGAAACCGGAGATCTGTCCTCCGCTATAGGCGACATTTTCAAGTTCTTCGCTAGCGTCCAAAACCTGACTGTTTTTTCCGTCTTTTTCCTGGCAATAGGCCGGAGTAAAAGCGGCGGCCAGAAAGATGAAAACGAGTATTAATCTCATTAAAGCTCCCTGGAAAAAAAATTGCTCACGTTGCACGTTCAAACGTTACTAACGTTCTAACAGGCTGCTGAAAAACTCAATATTAAAAGTTTAATACGTTAATACTATTTTTCAGAACCTCAAATGCCAAATGCTTATTGTGCAAGCAATTTTAAATACAACTGGATTCCCGCCTTCGCGAGAATGACAGAAAAATGAGTTTTTCAGCAACCTGCCAGAACTTTATGAACCTTATGGACTTTACAAACTTTATTAACTTTGTTTCACACCGTTTCCAGCCGCCACATATAGATATCAAGCGGTAGAATTACATTAAGCGGCGCGTATTTTTCACTTAAATTATATTCGTCCGAAAGTTTAGACAAGCCAAAGAGGAAACGCACCATATCTTTTCTGTTCAGGCTTATTTTAAGCGCGGCCGGTTTATCAGCGACTTTAACATTTTCACCTATTTCCAGAGTTGCCTTCTGATTTAATTCCGGGATCTCGAAAGTGACCATCGTCTTCTTAAGGTTAAGACCTTCTACTTTTATGCTCATTTGACCGGTAAATTTTTCCAGCATTGATCTAAGATTTATTATCTTTATCATTCCGTAATTTTCCAGCACCCGGTATCCTGAAATTGAAGCAAGTAATTCATTATACCTGTTAAAAAAAGCAGGAGCAGCTGCAATAATTTCTTTGAATTCATATTTTTCAATTACGTGCCGGAACAATGCCTTAAGCGCTGTCAAATCACCGCCGAACTCCAGAACGGTCCCGTTTTCTTTTGACCATCGGGTTATCATAAATGTAATATACGCCGCGGGTTTACTTCCAACGGAGGCAATTATTGTCTCCCGGTGCAGCCGGCTAAAGAGAAGTTGATAGTCCAAAAACGTTCTTTTGAGTCCGATTCCGTCTTTTTCATGTATTTTAATTATACCTTTAAGATCTTGAATCCTATCGGAATATTTTCTGTAAGTGTATCCGGAAGTAACTATCCCCTTTGTTGTTCTTTCCGTAATACTATATTTCATTAATCTTCCGGCATTTTCCCAGCCGAAATATCCGTATCTTTTTCTCTCACCTGCAAGCCAGGAAATATCATAGCCGTTCTCATTCATAAGCTTTTCAGCATATTCCAGCTGGAGTTTCATAAATCCCTTACCGCGGTATTTTTCGTAAGTGGCAACAGCTCCTATACCGGCAATACCGAGCACTGCACCGGGGAGCTTCATTTTTAAAGGATAAAGTCCGACATGACTTACCACTTTGCCTTTATCTCGTATCCCCAGATGTTTTATACCTCTATCATTCTTACTCAAGGCAATATGCCTGCAAGTTTTTTCTACCGGAACTTCTGTCGGGAAGGCGTGGTCAGCCAATTTTAAGAACTGGCCAATATCTTTTTTCGAAAGAAATTCTATTTTATTTTCCATCTTTCCCGTGCCCTTGAAGCATTTTTAGGTCTTCTGTATTTTCATACTCTGTTATATCAATAATATCTTTTATCTCCCGAGTATTTAACGGTTCAACTTCAGATGTTTCAACTTTTCTGCCGTGTAAGAGTAACTTCCTTACAACAAATAATGCGATACCAACAGGTATGAGAACTACAGCAAGCGCCATGACCGCAAAAGCAAAAAAAATCATTAAAACAACACCCAGAATAATAAAGCCGGTTAAAATTAACTTATGCCTAAGACTTAACCCGCCGCTGATATTACCACCGGTCATAATAATTCTTTTCATTTTTTTATTTCCAGCTCTTTCACAGAGAATTCCTTAAAATAAGCACTGCAGCTGTTAAAAAAATCACCAAAAACACGAAGACCCGTAAAACCGAAAGCAAGATTATTGTCTTCAACCGATAGAGTAAATTTGTCATTCACATAAATATCAATTTTCTTACCCTCGCAGATTATTTTCAGCTTAACAGATTCTTTTATCCTGAAATACTGTTCACTTCCCGCGAAATAAGTCTCTTTCCCTTTTAACCGCCGGATTAAAAGAATGCTTCCCTGTGATTCCTCATTAACTTTAGGATTGAAAACCAGAATATAAAGATTATTTTTATCAGCAGCTCTAAAAACCAGGCTGCCTTCCCTATTTACCACATTTATTTTGCATTCCATCACAAAGTTCTTAAATATACTTTTTTTAAAGAATATTAATCCGTCGCCCCCTCCTGAGATTCCATGTATTTCATTATCAACAATACTCCAATTCCCGGAAATTATATTCCAATTATTAAGGTCCTTTGTTAAAAGGCTGTCTTTATTATCCGTTACAGGTGATAACACTATGAATAAAACAATCGCTAGCCTGGCAAACATCCGTTCCTCTATAATTCAAATTTAAAACAAAACAATAACTAAAAAAACAAATTTTTAAACCTTTTCCTTCATTGTATCTTCCATCCTCAAGCTTTTGCCAAGCATCCGAGCATCCAAGCCTCTGAGCATCCTTTTTCGCGCTAGTCTTCGAATACCAGCGAAAACGAGTCTTTCACCCTTTTTCCGGCTTCTTCCGGATTAAACTCCGGTTTTTTCCCGATCATGTGTATTATACTACTTTTAATATTTTTTTTGAAAGTATTTTTGTTAAGGTCCAGACAGGGCATTTCGTGGGCCTCACAAAAATATTTAATTTTTGTGTCCACATTAATACCGATAAAGGGCTTATGTAAAGCATACGCCAAAAGCAGACTGTGATATCTTGCTCCTACAACCAGATCAAGAGTTGAGAACTCCCGAAGAAGATCTTCAAGTTTCGCTTTAATCCTTATCTCCCCTCCTATTATATTATCCTCGGGCAGATGAAAAGGATAAAATGTAAAACTTATTTTTTCATTATTTTTAAGTTCATCCCTCACTTCCTGAAGCTCTTCAACAAAATACCCGTAATCGTGGAACTTTCTAAGAGCCAAACCGACTTTTCCTGTGTTTGCCTTTTCTTTTCTGAAGGGGAAAAAATCCAAAGCAAAAACCGCGTCCGCAGTAATAATCGAGTCTTCCTTTAACCCGAGTTTCTTTAATTCCATGTAGGAACCGCGATCCCTTACGGTAATGATATCCGCAAGATTGAGAATCATCCGGGAAAAGTATCTGGGCCACTTACCGTGAATAGGGCCAATTCCCTGAGAAAATAGCACAATTCTCTTAAAAAATAATTTTGAAAGCACAACTATCGAAAGATAGTAAAACAGGCTTCTGGTACTTGTCTTATTCTGGAACAACCCGCCCCCTCCCCCGACAACTGATTTAGCGCGTAAAATCTGCCAAAGAACACTGAAGGGATTCCACCTGTTCACGGCTTTTACCGATAATTCCTTAGCTGTCAACTCCGGTCTTTTCGAAAGAACGGTAATGTCCGCGGTTTCCTTCAGATTATTCACCAGAGAAAGAAGAATAAGATCATCTCCCCTGTTCTTAAAACCAAAATATCCGAATATCAGTATTTTCTTACGAGTTTGAGGCATAGTATAAGTAACCCTCCTATTGTTATCCCGATTAAAAGACCGTACATTGTCCGGAGTACTGAGAGTATAAAATCTGCCTGCGGATGGCAGAAGGTGTTAATAATAGAAGTTTGCCCGAGCGTCCCGAGAGCGATCAAGAATATTGCAGCTACTTTTTCCCAAGAAACTTTTGTGCGGACATACATATAGAGTCCAAGCAGCATAGCCGGATGCCCGGTTAAAAACTCTTTAAGCCGGGGCCTGGCAACAAAAACATTTTCAAACCACTCGCGAAGCTCTTTCTCGAAAGGAAGTAAAGGCATGCTGTAATTACCGGATCTTGCGATAACTGCTACCACAATAAACCCGAGAAGAAAAACGGATATGATACCTGCGGATTTCTTGTTAAATAGTGATTTATTCTCATATGCCAGAATAAAAAATACCGCAAGCGGCGGTAAAAGCAGAGCAACTTTTGCGCCGGAGAACATACTCAGTTTCAGCATAAAATCCGTTTCAGAAAGTGTACCTGCAATAATAAAAGAAGCAAGTAAAGAAACAAAAGTAAGCACGGAAAAACGCACAAAAACACTTTTAAAGAACCGCATTAAAAAGAAGCCAAATAACGGGTATATTATTGAAACAATTAATGCATAGTATTTATTATACAAAAGGCGGTACTTGCTCAAAACAGAACGCATCAACACCGGGTTTGACTTGAAAGTTTTAATTTCATATCCTCTTGAAGTTAAAGATTTTTTGATCTCTTCCGCCGTTTCAATATCAGGAGCTACCAGCACTTTGATATTTCTCTCCACCGCCGCCCTGATAAAACGTTTATATATATCCAACCGCGACAACTTCAAGGCCTCTTCTTTTTTTAAAATATGCAAAGTAAGGATTCTGTTTCTTTTCAGTTTTTGATAATTTAACGCCATTACAAGTTCATTAAGACAAACCAAAGAATTAGCGTCTTTCTCTAACAGCTCTTCCGGAATTATATTGTTTTCAAAACAATACCGGGCGCCTTTTTTTGTTTGAAATTTTTCTCCGGTTTTAACATATAATATTTTTTCACTGTTATTAATGGAACCGCGGTCACTCTGACCGCAAAACACCGTAAAATTTTTACTACCTGCTGTTTTATTTTTTTCCCCGGTAAGGTCCACTGCTATCTCCACGGATTTAGAGGCTTCAAGTTTTAAACGTTCAGATATTTTACCCAGGGAAAGTACGGCAAGCAGCAGCGAGAGCAGGAAGAAGACCGCCATAATAAGGGTCATTTTCTTCATTCTATTTTCTTGCTCCTTTTTTCTTTTTCTCCAACTCAATACCCCTGTAAACAGCAATTACCAGAAAAGCACACAAGATCCCCAGAAAATAACCGTTCAAAACGTCCAGAGGATAATGCACCCCGACATAAACCCTTGAAAATCCTTCGATAAGCGCAATAGCAAATATTATCCAGGAATATTTTTTATAAAAGAAAAAAGTTATGACCGCAAGAGCCATCATATTTGCGGCATGGTTTGAAGGAAAAGAAAATCTCCCGGCCAGCACAAGAATATGCACATTTGGAAGGACATCGCAAGGACGCAACCTGCCAAAAAACGGTTTTATAAGGCGGTAGGCAACAGCATCAGCAAGAAGCACCGCAATAATCATACAAAGTATGGCAATCCTGGTATTCCTGCTGCCCTTGATCATAAAATAAATAGCCACAGCTATAACAGGAATCAAAATAAATTTTTCATTAGTTATAATCGGCATAATAAAATCAAGAACAGGATTAGCGAGATCCTTGTTTAAAAAATAAAAAACCCGGACATCAAGGTCAAGTAGTTTTTTTATAAATTCTTCCATTATTTCCTCATCTTCCGAAAAGGCCTTTGAGTAAATCAGCAGCCTTTTTCTTTAACTCAGGTTCATTCTTTTTTAATTCTTCCACCGCTTTTCTTTTTACATTATTCTGCGCCCTTTCAAGGTTAGGAGCAGGAAGGGCAGGCCTGTTAATAGGACAATTATAATCCACATCCACAGGGATCCAGCCTTTTTCATCTGCTCCATACTTACCAATATCCCCCAAGGCACCGGCAATTCCCGGAGAAAAATCAATTCTGACAGGCAAGAACATCAGACTATCAAGATTTTTGTCAAAGTTAACATAGCCTCCCGCAGCAACATTATATCTGGCATCATCGCAAATAATCCTGAATTCATCAAAAGTAACTTTCTGACTCCCGATTTTATGTTTTCCGGTAAATTCCCGGAAATTTATCTCGTCCGTTCTATTGATCTTGGCTGAGGCAAGCGCATCCCCAAGGATCTTCCAATTGCGCAATTTTCCGTTTACAATCTTATACTCCAAAGAACCGGCAATATTCTTCTTTACATCCCGCATATTCGAACCTGAACCCTTAAGTACAACCCTGGCAACCGCAGCCCCTGAGATCTTTTCTTTCATATGCACGGCAAATTCCGGTTTAAAGAAAGAATCGATAACTGCATTTATCAAATCCCCCGACTGCACTCCGTTAACATCAGCCGAAACTGAATACCCGAGTCCGGGAATATTCATATCTATTTGTATCGTGTTTAAAATAGAACCACTGTAACCGCTGATGGTGTTGTTTAAGTTAGCCGTTTTATTTGCCAGTTTAATTAACGTTACCATATCTGTGAATTTAACTTTTTTATAAATCATCTCTTTAAGCTCTATTTTTCCGTCAACTTTTAGACCGGGATTAACATATACAAGATATTCATTTATCTCTTCATTGGTAAATCCTATAGTTGCATCCGGCTCTGCCGCACTTGCCGCGCCTTTTACAGCCGTAGCAGATGCAGGCATAGAAGATTTCTGTTTTTCCGGCAAGGCATCCATTATCTCGTCTATAAGAAACTTCTGGCATTTCAGGTCCAGCTTAACATCTCCCGTGAACTTAGTCTTCCATTCCGTCATTGTTTCCAGATTAAAATTTGCAGCCGAGATATACCCGCTAAAAGGAGAAGTTCCTGATAAAAAGGCCAAATTCTTAAGCTCCAATATTTTTTCATTAAACAGCAAATCAGCATTTAATTTTGTAACACCGTAGTTAAACTTTGCATACTTGGTACCAAAGTCGGCTATCTTTCCTTTAAGATCAATAACTATACCTTTGTAATCAACGGAATAGTCTTTTTTAACTGGAATTTTCATACTACCCGCCAGCTTTGCCTTACCCTCGGCGGAAAAACCTTCCATTAGAGGAATAAGAGAATATACTTCAGCTATCCCTACTTCCCCGTCAAGATTTACGTTTATTTTAGGCGCTTCAAAACCTGAAAGATTAACTTTTGCTTTCATTGCAGAATCTTTCAGCTTCATATCTGCGTCAAGCACAATTTTTTCCCCGGTCAGGTCAAATTTATAATTCATCACAACAGGATGATTTTTTGGTTTTGTAAAATACGTACTGTACTTGATATCCATTTTCGACAAATCAGCATTACCCGAGCCGTTAGCTTTTATATCGTAGGATTTTTGTGTTTTCACCATGCTCCCTGCCGCACTAAGTTTAAACGAAACATCACCTGCCAGTTTTGTATCGTCAATATAGACCTTCATTTCTTTCGGAACCATTCCACCCGCCAATTTCAGCACCTTTTCGCCGTTCATTACCACAGAAGCGTCAAGCTTAAACTCAGGATTATCCATAAATTTCATTACTTCAGCATCAGCATTAAGCTCCACTCCCGGCAAACGTACAAAAAGCCCGCTGGCCTTACATATTTGTTCCTTTAACCTGACCTCCATTTTACCTTCAAAGGAAAATTCAACAGGCATTTTATTGTAATCCACGGTTGCCGAGGCTTTCACAAGGAAGGGTTTGATACTCTCAAGCGAAAGACCGTCAACCGAAACATTAATATTTCTCACTTCTACCAGCATTACCGGAGTAGAAGAAGCATCCGTGTATTTGACCGTTCCCCCGGTAAGAGCAAACTTTGAAACAGAAAGTTCTACAGGCAGGTCCGCCTTTACCGGCGTTTCAGTTTTTACTTCATTTTTTGAGTTTTTCTCTGAAGCATTTGCCATCTCCATAATATCAGAAATATTGTATTTCCCCTTTTTATCTTTCTCCACCATTATATAAGGCTTAACCAACTCTATTTTCGTAAGTATAACCTGTTTTCTAAAAAGCGCCCAAAAATCATATTTCGCCAGCGCCGACTCGGCAGAAATAAAAGCACCTTTTGTAAAGCCTTCGGAATTACCTATATAGAAGTTTTTAAGCTCTACACCTTTGAACAAGCCAAAAGATATTTTTTCAATCTTCACTTCCCTTTTGAGTTCGGCCGAAGCCTTTTCAGCTATCTTATCTTTCACCTTATCCCAGGGAATAAGAAAAGAAACCACAAGTGTCAAAATCACCGCAATCGCCGCAAAACTTCCGAATACTATCCCTACTATTTTCAAAGTCTTTTTCATATACACGCCCCCAAAATAAATTACGAAAGACAAATTACAAATGACGATAAAAAGTGCTATATATGTCGTACCTTATATTGTACTTCGCACTCGTACTTTGTACTTATTGTTCAGCTGTTATTCTACCAGAATCTTTCTACATATACCAAATATTTTCTAATAAAGCATATATATCAAATCGATAATATAAATTATTAAAAGACTTTTCGGTTAAACCAAATAAATACCAGAAATTCCTCAAAAAAACAGAATAAAATTAGAACTGTAGTTGCTTGATTTATCAAGCATTTTAGGCCTCATCCCTCCAGAGGCGGGCACGTAATGAGGCAACTACAAAAAATATTCAGGATGATGAATTTCCAAATAAAGACATCAAGCCGCACACACATTATCTTTTAAGCAGTTTGAGCTTATTAAACATTGACTTTTTTTCCGGGTATGGGTAAAATGTGAACGTTAGCAAATTCAATTAGTGAGGATAAAACATGAAAATTCTATTTATCACCTTAACAATCGCCTATATTCTTCTTCGCATCCTATTTACATATCTGGACAAAAAGGGCGGCAAGACCGGAGAAAAAGAGAAGCTAGCCTTGAAATACTTCACTGAGGAAGATATTAAAAAGGGCAAGGAATATCATGACAGGGGTTTTGGTGCGGGAGTGGCAAAAAAAATAATCGATTTGCTCTTCCCCCTGATTTTTTTCTTTAGCGGCTTTGCAGTCTATTTATCGGGGCTTTTGTCTCCAATTTCTTTCAACTACCTAACCCTTCAAACGGCGCTCTTTGCGCTTTGCTACATACTTATCCAGTTTTTGCTAAACTTGCCGTTTAGCTATTACTTTTCTTACGTACTCGAACATAAATTCGGGTTTTCCAATCTGACCTTAAAAGACTGGCTCATCTACAACATTAAGCAATTTTCTGTAGGAGCAGTTATCAATATCATTATTATCTCCGCAGCTTATATGACCTTTAGAAAATCCGGAGAAAACTGGGTCTGGTTTATCCCTGTTGTTCTTTTAGCCTTCGAACTGGTACTTACCTTTCTTTATCCGTACCTGGTACTGCCTCTTTTCTACAAAAAGAGCAATTTCGAACAGGGTGAATACACCAAACCTATTTTTGAAGTTGCAGATAAGGCAGGGATTAAACTTAAAAAACTTTTTCAGATCAACGAATCAAAATATTCAAAACATACAAACGCCTTTTTTACCGGATTTGGTCCTGAAAAATCAATTTACATATTTGATACTCTGGTGAAAAACAATACGCCTGAAGAGGTCGCTTCCGTAGTAGCTCACGAGGCCGGACATTGGAAATACCATCATGTACTTAAAGGAATTGCCCTCGGTTTCTTTGGCTCTTTTATTATAGCCTGGTTAATAGCGTTAACATTTCCTGAATTTTCAGGAGGGCTCATCATCTCAGAAGCCGCAGGATTGCCGCTTCTGATGTTTATACTGACTGTCTATACATTCTTTACAACTCCTATTGACAGCTTTTTCAGCAGGAAGATGGAAGTGACCGCCGACACCTTCGAACTAAAAACCACTCAAAATAAAGCAGTTTTTATCTCCAGCATGGTAGGGCTTGCAAAAGATAACAAGTCCTATCTTTACACGGATGACTTCCTGACTTTCTGGTTCGCTTCCCATCCGCCAATGCTTGACAGGATTAAAATGGCGGAAGATTTCGCAGAAACTAACGGGGTAAAAAATGCCTGAAATAATTAAAATATCCCTGAAAACAAGAACCGACAAGAGTTACGACATCGTCCTCGGTAATAACATACTTTCAAATCTTGGGCAAGCGGTTAAAAAACTTAAATGCGGCAACTCTATTTTTATAATTACTGATAAAAATGTAGCAAGATTTTATTTAAAGAAGACTATAACGGCCTTGAAAAAAGGCGGGTTTTCCGATGTAGGAAAAGTCATTATCCCTGCAGGCGAAGTACAAAAGAATTTTAAGACCTACCTTAAGATTCTCAATGCCCTTTATGAATTTGATAAGAACCAGCAGAAAAAGGTTATTTTACTTACTCTCGGCGGCGGAGTAGTCGGCGATCTCGGAGGCTTTGTTGCAAGCAGTTACAGGCGCGGGGTTAACTATATTCAGGTCCCGACAACCTTACTCGGTCTCGTAGACTGCGGTCTCGGCGGAAAAACAGCCTTTAACTTCAGGGAAGCTAAAAACCTTATAGGCGCCTTCTGGCAGCCAAAGATGGTTTACATGGATACAGCAGTATTAAATACTCTCCCTCTAAGAGAACTAAAATGCGGTCTGGCGGAGGCAATAAAGTACGGAGTGATCAAAGACAGCTCGCTCTTTTCTTTCTTTGAAAAGAACATGAGAAAGCTTTTAAACTATGACAAAACCGCTCTTAATAAAATGATACCTGTTTGCGCGGGAATAAAAGCCAAAATCACCTCAGCAGACGAAAGAGACGATAAAGATATCAGGATAATACTGAACTACGGTCATACTCTCGGCCACGCAATCGAAGCCGCCACAAACTACAAGAAATTCCACCACGGAGAAGCCGTAGGTATAGGCATGGTCTTAGCCGCAAAACTGGCAGTCAAACTGGGTTGTCTTTGCTCTTGTGAAGCAACACGAATAGAATCTCTTATTCGTAAGGCAGGACTCCCCGTCTCAGCCAAAGGAATAGAGCCAAAGAAAATCCTCGCCTCAATGAAAAGAGATAAGAAGTTCGTCTCCGGTGTAAACAGATTTGTGCTTCCTATAAGCATAGGAAAAGTAAAAATAGTTGAGAACATTCCTGAAGATATAATTGCAAACATCCTAACCAACTAAATTAGGGACAGCGACCAATTAAATGAATAAATTGGTCGCTGTCCCTAATTTTATTTATCTCTAGTTAATTTACCTGCTATTTCTTTGCAGGCTTCAGAGAGATCGTTTATGGAAGAACACTCGGCGGAGGCGGTAACGGTGGTATTTCCGGAGCTTACATCGAGCATTATGGAATTAATTATGTATTTTGAGCCAATTTTGTTTACTGAGCTTACGACCACTTCCTGCATATTCAGCGCTTTCCCAACTTCGATGGCACACTCCGGGTTGGCACAACCGGCATCCCTGTACTTTTCTCTTATTACCTTATCCATATCAAATTTCTCGATAACCTTATATTTACCGGAATTTATAAGATTATTTCTCAGCAACTCCGTGACTATCTCGACAACACTGGGAGTGATATTCTCACTTGCCATATACATTACCGCTATTTCCATTTTAGACGCGGGAAAGTCCTTAACGTCCAACACCCCGCTTATTTCTCTTTTCTCTTTACTTTCCTTACTGTCTTTGTTTCCAACCGTGGTCTTATTTTTCTTTTCCTCTCTTAATCTTTTAAGTTTGTCATCAAGAGTTTCATTTTTCCACTTTTTAAATTTATCATCATTGCTTTCGCCATTTTTTTCCTTTTTCTCTTTATCTTTGTCTTTATTCTCCCCATCGTTCTTATCCTTTTTTTCTTTTGATCCTTTCCCTTTATTTTCTTTTTCCTCTTTCCATCTTTTAACTTTATCCTCAATGCTTTCGTCTTTATTTTCCTTGTTTTCTTTTAATTTGTCTTTAGAATCTTTGTCAGCAGGCTGAGCAGGGACAGTATCCGTGGTTCCTGAACCGGGAATAGCAGGAGTTGTACCGCTGTTACCGCTTTCTTTTGTCTTATCCGCCGCTTCCTTTTTCGCTTTTTCTTCTGCAACAGCCTTATCAGCCGCCTCTTGCTTTACTTTTTCTTCTGCCGCAGCTTTATCAGCCGTTTCTTTCTTTGCTTTCTCTTCAGCAACAATCTTGTCAGCCTCTTCTTGCTTTGCTTTTTCTTCTGCCGCAGCCTTGTCAGCCGCCTCTTGCTTTGCTTTTTCTTCTGCAACAGCCTTGTCAGCCGCTTCCTTTTTTGCTTTCTCTTCTAATGCAACCCTGTCAGCAAATTCCTGTTTTTCTTTTTCTGCTGCAGCTTTGTCCGCAGCATCTTTTGCTGCTTTGTCTGCCGCATCCTTTGCTGCCTTATCCGCCGGCTGCGCAGCTAAATATAGCACATCCAAATCTTTCAATTTTTGTTCCGCCAAAATACCGCCTTCCGAAACAAACAAAAATGACCAAACACACATCACAAATAATGTTTTTTTCATTTTCACCATCCTTACTATTAATTTTATCATCCCTGCGAATATTTTCACTTACATTATAACACCGTTTTATTATTTTTGCAAAGTTTACATATGTACCCGAAATCCGAAGTAGAAAGCATACCATTATTGGCTTGCATAATATTAAAGTTTAGTGGAATTTCGGGTTCGATTCCACCGATTACAAAGCTACTGGATTCCACTGATTAGACAATGAACATAATGGTTTCATGAAGTTCTAATTTGAATAGTTCTACTTCGTTTTTATGGTATGTATTTTAGTTTACACTTTAGTTTAAACTAATGTTTAGAATGATTTCACATGTACAATACAGGGTTTTCAAGTAGTCTTGTTTTTCCAATAAGGCAGGTTTTGTCTGTATATTCGCATATAATGGTTAAGGTATTCATTATTATAGAAGTCCTTCAACTTCTTTCCGGCTTTTATGAGTTCTTTTTTATTACGATTTACAAAACTTACCGGATCTTTTATTGTGTTTGAGCCTAATCCTGCAAGTAAGGCGGCACCGAAACATACAGACTCGGATACCTCCGGCACTGTTAAAGTTCTTCCTAAAATGTCTGCTTTTCTTTTAAGCCAGAGTTTATTTTTGGCACCACCGCCTATTACGATTATTTCCTTCGCTTTGAAGCCGACTGTTTTTTCGGCAGTTTCAATCAGAAGTCTGTATTCATAAGCAAGTCCTTCATAAGCCGCATTTATAAGGTCTCCTTTTGTCGTATCCGGATGGAATCCTATTATCATGCCTTTCGCCTCGCGCAGTCCATACGGAGCACCTATCCCAAGCCAATGCGGCAACACATAAAGACCGTTTGACCCGGGTTTTGATCCTTTCGCGTCTTTAATCATCGTTTTATATATTTTACTCTTCTTTTGATCTGTTTCATAATATTCACGCATAAGCCATTCAATAATTCCACCGGAGTAATATAACCCTGCCATAGCATAATACATACTGCCGAACGTATAGCATCCAAAAGAAAAACCTGAATTAAAATATTTATTCAGATTGTCAATATTTTCCAGAGGGACACATATACTTTCCGCAGTCCCCATAGAATCAAGCGCTTTCCCTTCCGAGAAAAGTCCCGCGCCCAGACTGCCGCAAACATGATCATGCCCGCCAAGGACAACCTTTGTATTGATAGAAAGCCCGCATTCTTTCGAGGCTTTCTCTGTGACATTTCCAACAAAAGTCCCTGAAGGAAACGCTTTGGGTAAAAAGCTTTCTTTAATACCCGCAAAATCAAGCATCTTTTTTGACCATTTTTTATTCTTAATATCAAATAACGCTGTTCTTGAAGCAATTGAATAATCCGTTGCCCACTCGCCTGATATTCTTTTAATAAGGTAGTCCGGAACACAAACCCACTTTGCCGCTTTTTTAAAGGCAATTCTCTCATGTTCCTTAAACCAGATGATCTTGCATATTGAAAAAATATGAGTAAGATTTACCCCTGTAATCCCAAAGATTTCTTTTTTTGAAATTTTTCTCAATATCTTTTTCATCATAGGTATTGTACGTTTATCAAACCAGGGAATAATATGAGTTAAAGGCAATCCGTTTTCATCCGCTAAACATCCCGCCTCTGCCATGGAAGCAAAGGAAATTGCTTTTATCAGTTCAGGGTTTTTAACCTTTATTACGGCCTGACGGATCAAAACACAAAATATCTTCCACATTTGATTGGCATCGTAATAACTATTACCACTCTTATCCTTTTTTACAGGCGCAGGATGACTGACAGAGATAATAAGCCGACCCTTTAAGTCGTAAAGGTTAGCTTTCCAGTTTGTAGTACCGATGTCAAGACCGAGTAAATACATAGATAACTCCTTAACTATATTGTTAAAACGTTACACGTTATCACGTTGCTCACGTAAAACATTTGTCCATAAAAGTCCATAATGTCTGTAAAGGTCTATAATAGTCCCACATTAATGTGGTATTATTATATTCAATAACTCAAATATGTAAACCCAGTACCCAGCACCTTTTTTATTCTTTCCAGCATGCAACTTTATGCCGATTTCCTTTATCCTTCAGCTGTGGAATTTCCTTTTCACACTTTTCTATTCTTTCCGGACACCTAAAGTAAAAGGGACAGCCGGCGGGTTTGTTTAAATTAGACGTGCCTTCTTTGTATGTTTTCAAAACTTCTTTGTTCTTTTTTTCAGACATTGACGGTACTGAAGAAAGCAGCAGCTTTGTATAGGGATGCAGAGGAGTTTTGTATATATCTTCATTTTCCCCTTCTTCTATTATCACACCGTAATACATTACAGAAATCCTGTCACAAATATTTCTCACAACTCTTAAGTCATGGGAGATGAACAAATAAGTCAGATTGGATTTTTCTTTTAGATCTTTCAGAAGATTAATAATCTGAGCCTGCACGGAAACATCAAGTGAGGATACGGGCTCGTCACAGACCACGAACTTTGGATTTCCGACAAGGGCTCTTGCTATACAAATCCTCTGCCGCTGGCCGCCTGAAAATTCGTGCGGGTACCGATAATAAGTATCTTCCGGAAGCCCGATGGTTTTTATAGATTCTTTTACTCTTTTTTCTATGTCTTTTTCGCCGTAAATCTTAAGTACTTCACCTATAGCATTTCCTATCCGTATTCTCGGGTTTAAAGAAGCAAAAGGATCCTGGAATACTATCTGCATCTCTTTTCTTATCCGGAAAAGCTCTTTCTCGGGCAAACCGGATATTTGTTTGCTTTCAAAAAACGCTTCACCGCTGTCGGGCTTTTCCAAACCAAGAATAAGCTTTCCCACTGTTGTTTTTCCGCAGCCGCTTTCCCCGACCAATCCGAGTGATTCTCCGACTTCTATTTCAAGACTTACTCCATTAACGGCAAATACAGGTCTGCCTTTACTAAAAATCCCCTCTGAACTCTTGAAAGATTTTTTAAGGTTCTTTACCTCAATAAGTTTAGCCATTCTTCTGCTCCCCGCCGAAATATCTAAAACACCAGGCAGAATGTTCTTTGGAGAACATACTCTCAACAGGATCTTTCATTTTACAGATATCCATAACATAAGGGCATCTGGGGTGAAACCTGCAGCCTGTGGGGATATCCGTCAGGTCTGGAATATTTCCCGCAATAGTATAAAGGCGCTTTTTCACGGGGCCAAGGTCGGGAACTGATTTCAGAAGTCCTTCGGTGTAAGGGTGCTTTGCGCTTCCAAATATCTCGTTTTTACTCCCTTTTTCCATGATTTTACCGGCATACATAACATAAACCCGATCTCCAATCTCATTTACAATTCCAAGGTCATGGGTAATTAGTAGAATACTAAGAGAGAGTTTTTCTTTCAAATCAGCCAGAAGTTCCAGAATTTGCGCCTGAATGGTCACATCCAGCGCCGTTGTCGGTTCATCCGCTATAAGTAAGGAGGGATTACTCACAAGACCCATAGCTATCATCACACGCTGCCGCATTCCTCCTGAAAGTTCATGAGGATAAGAACTAAAGACCCTTTTTTCATCGGTTATGCCTACGAGTTTCAGTACCTCTATTATTTTTTCATCCCTTTCTTTACCCTTAAGTCCGAGATGTATCTCTATTGATTCCCCTATCTGCCCGCTTACACGGAATACGGGATTCAAACAGTTAAACGGCTCCTGGAACACCATTGATATCTCAGCCCCGCGGAGCGCCCTCATCTTTTCTTCGGAAATTTTTAGCAGGTTTTCATCGTTAAATATTATTTCTCCGGATGTAACTACTCCCGGATTGGGAACTAACCTCATAATTGCAAGAGCTGAAACCGTTTTTCCCGATCCGGATTCCCCCACAAGACAAACCGTTTCTTTTTTTCTTACCGAAATATTTATACCATCCACAGCGGTCAACGTCCCGTCCGGGGTAAAAAATCCAACCGATAAATTATTTACTTCCAGCATTTTATCTTTCATTCTACAAGCCTGGGATCCAGAGCATCTCTAAGTCCCTCGCCTAAAATATTATAAGACATAACCGTAATAAATATTGCCAAACCGGGATAAACAGTCAACCACCAGGCCCTTTCGATATAATCTTTACCTGAAGTTAAAATATTTCCCCAGCTCGCATCCGGAGGCTGAACACCAAGACCCAGGAAACTTAAACCGGATTCTAAAAGTATCGCCCCTCCAACCCCAAATATTACAGATACAAATACCGGGGATAAGGCATTGGGTAAAATGTGTTTAAATATTATCCGGCCGTTTGATGCACCTGAAACCCTTGCAGCCAGCACATACTCTCTTTTTTTCAAGGTAAGAAACTCAGCTCGAACCAAACGGGCAAGATCCATCCATCCGGTTAAACCAATTATTATCATTACATTAATAATATTCGGTCCCAGATACACAGTCAGCATTAATATCAAAAATAGCGTAGGTATTGAGAGCATTATATCAACAAAACGCATTAATACCGTATCAAGCCAGCCCCCATAATACCCCGCCGCAGAACCTATTAAAATTCCTATAATAGCGGATATAATCACAGCTATAAATCCCACAGCCAAAGAGACCCTCGCACCAAAAACCATCCGCGAAAAAACATCCCTTCCAAGTTCATCTGTCCCGCATATATGCTTTGAATTCGGCGCTAAAAGCCTTTCTTCAATGTTTTGATCTTCAGGATTAAAAGGTGCAATCATGGGAGCAAAAACCGATAGAAAACTCAGTACAAATATTACAAAAGCTCCTAAAAATGCAAGTTTATTACGAATTAGCTTTCCCAACACCTTTTGTCCTTTATGTAATATTTGATCTTTCATTGATATCTAATCCTCGGATCTACCAATGCATAGGTAATATCAGCAATAATATTGCCTATTAATGTTAATATTGCTGCAAAAATAACTACTCCCATAATAACCGTGTAATCAAAATTGAAAAATGACTCATAAGCCAAACGTCCCATTCCGGGCCAGGAAAATATCGTTTCAAATATAAAACCACCGCCGATAAGTCCGGGTAAGGATAGCCCGAGTATTGTGACAATAGGTAAAAGCGCATTTCTAAAAGCATGTTTAAATATTACTTTGTTTTCCGACAACCCTTTAGCTCTGGCAGTTCTGATATAATCCTGACGGACAACCTCCAGCATACTGGATTTTGTATAACGGGATATACTTGCAACCCCGCCGAAAGCACTCACAAATACAGGGAGCACAAGATGCCATAAACGGTCAAATATCTGAAGATATACCGGAAAACTTTCAGCATCGGATGATCTCATACCTGATACAGGCAAGAGTTTGAGATAATTCCCAAAATACGACATTAATAGGAGCGCCAGCCAGAACGTAGGGATGGAGTAACCCAGGAATGTTCCAATTGAAAATATTTTATCAAAATACCCGTTTTGTTTTATAGCTGAATAAATACCAATAGGAATAGCAACAACAAATATCACACACATCGACAAAACGGTTAACAGTAATGTGTTAGGGATTCTTTCCAGGATCTTATCTATAACCTGACGGTTATCAATAAAGGATTCACCAAAATCCAGCCGGACTACACGCCACAGCCATTTCACATACTGAACAGATAAAGGTTTATCGAGATCGTAAAGCGCCCTGAGCTTTGCCACGGAATCCGCAGAAATTTTTGCGTTCATATTACTTTGAAGCGCTGTAGGCCCGCCGGGTGTAATATGAATAATTACAAATGTAATTACCGTAATACCAAATAATACCGGGATGGAAAGAAGCAGTCGTCTAATGATATATTTTGTCATAGGTCAGTACTTGAAGTCCCCCGGGGAAAGCTTTTTATCAAGAATAGATTCTTTATAGGCTCTAAGCTGAAGAGTAAAGCCAACAGATTCATTAGTATATATACCATAGGTTTTTGAGTAATTTATGTCTAAATACCAGCAATCCGTAAGATTTGTAGAAATCGCAGCATGCTGTTCCTTAACTTCATTTGCCACAGTATCAAAGCGAGCTCCATATTCTATACGAATGTCCTTTCCTAAATCCATCGCAAGAGAACCGGAAAGATATAGGAAATCAGCATAGGAGGGAGCACGATTCAAATAATTAATACCAAATGTTATTTTCGTCCCGGTGGGTTTACCATAATTAGCAAAAACATCAGCGGATTTTACCGTACTGTCGACTATACTATATTGTAAAAAAGAGGAAGCATTGAAATCTTCAGAAACAAAAACATTTATAGAATTGAGAATATTACTGAAGTTTAATCTGGGATCGTTATAATAATTCCTGAAATCATAACCGCTTGAAAAGGTGGTGGAGAAAAAACTTTCAATTCTCAGATTAAGACGCCCGTCAAGCCTGCTGTTTAACACCCCTCCATAAAAGTCATAGCTTATATCGGTAAGCCGCTGGGAATACGAATAAGTAAAGTCCGTATCCATATTCATGTTCCAGGAAGTATGCAGATTGGTTGTAGCATAGTAATCAGCAGTTGTCAGATTCCCAACAGTGTGTAACTCCAGTCGATCCTGGGTATAAGCATTAAACCCCATAGTGGTATTAAGGTTAGTTGATTGATCTAATTGCATGGAATATGAAATCCCAGGATGACCTCCAAGCCTGAGGATATAATATCCACTGTTCCCGCTGTAGTAATTGGCAAGTTCGCTCCAAAAACTGTAATAAAGACTGGTCTCACCAAAGCGCAATGACGAAGTGCTGAATCTCAACATCGGGAGAGTCAGATATGCCATTTTGTAAGCACTGTCTTTAAGAAAATATGTATCCTGACGGTCAATTGCTGCAATAACCGAAAATGCCGGATCGTAATACGTCCCTGCAATATAAGATCTAATATCTCTGGATACAATCGGAAAACCATAGGAATCATATTCCTGAGTCAACGCCTCATCAGTGAGAAAATTAAGCCGCCCCACAAGGTTAAAAGTATTGTCAAATCTGCTTAAATGTTCAAGATTCAGGCGGATTCTCTCTTTACCGGTATCATTCTCGCGGATATAGTAAGCATAGAGGTATCCATTTGTCGAGCCTTCATCAAATCTATAATTTTGTTGTATCCCGTACCCTAACCCTTTTTTCGTCATAAGATCCAGCAAAATTGCGCCGGAAAGATACGCAGAAAAATCATAGTTATACGCAAGCTTAAGAAAACCGCCTTCATTGCTTGAATAACCGGGATTCACGGTTAGAGGACTCTTTGAGGATATTTTCAGAGACTTCCAAATATAAGGAAAATAAAACACAGGAATATCTCCGATATAAAGCAGGACATTCCAGCTTTCAACTATATTATCTATTTCAACATGTATTTTCTGAGAAACCAGACGGTAGTGAGGATGCTCTTTATCCTTACAGGTAGTGGCATAGCCTTCCATTATTGAAACATTCTTTTCATCCGGTTTTTCTATAGCTAAACCTTTAAAATACCACGGACCGTTTGAAAGTTGGATCCGGTCTATTCTCCCTGTTTTACTCTTCATATTAAAGGAGACATAAGCGCCATTAATAATACTGTCACCTTCCTTAAGAATAATATTCCCCTTGGCCTCCAAATACGACGATTTCACATCAAATCTTACTTCATCTGCGGTAATTTCGGTCCCTTTGTATATTACTTTTACATTTCCTCTTCCATTTATTATCCCCAAACCTTCATCGTATTCCAGATAGTCCGCAGAACAATCAACCGGTATTTTTTCTTCGGAGGTCACTTCCTGCTTGGGAAGTATAACTGATTCAGAAGTGACAACACTTTTTTCCGCAGAAGTCCGTTCTATTGTAACTCCGGCCGCCGGAGCCGATATTTCCCCGCCATAAGTATTTATTACACCACAAAATAATAAAACCGCCCAAAACAAAAGGGCGGCTATTGTTTTACTTAACATATTGCCTTCCGGCTCCCGACATTAAATATGATTCCAAACAAGAGAACTTGAACCAAGCACTCCCGCATCGTCCGAAAGCTTGCCGGGAACAATCTTTACTCTCTTTTTTAAGAATTTAAAACCTATCATATTAAATTTTTTCTTTATTGGGTTTAGCAAAACATCCCCGGCCTTTGAAACTCCGCCGCCTATTACCACCATTTCAGGACTTAAAGTATTAACGATACTGATCAGAGCAGTCCCAATCTCTGCGCCAATTTCGTTCCAAAGAGCTTTAGAATATTTATCATTTTGCATTGCCGCTTTTTTAAGTATTGCCGGAGTGATCTTTGATAAATCCCCGTTCACGAGTTTTACTATTGCGGTCTTTTTTCCATTTTTTATGTCCGTCCTCACACGCTCAGCTATGAAATTCGCGCCCACATAAGACTCCACACACCCTATACTCCCACAATGACACTTTTTTCCTTCTTTCCTGATTATTATATGTCCCAGTTCTCCGGCCGTCTCAAAAGACCCTACATAAAGTTTACCGTCAATAATAATACCGCCGCCAAGCCCGGTCCCGAGAGTAATACACACCATATTTTTTGTGCCTTTTCCCGCACCAAAGGTATGTTCACCGACAGCATACGCATTAGCATCATTTGCAACAAACGTTTTTATTTTTAAACGAGATTCCATGTATTTTTTAATATTCATCCCGTCCATTCCCGGCAAATTGGGCGGTTCATGAATAATCCCTTTTTTATGTTCCACAAGACCCGGTGTTCCCATACCAATACCAATAATTCTTTTTCTTATTTTTGGGTCGGCTTTTAAAATTAAGGAGTTTATTAATTGAACTATGCGGTCAAGAACAGCTTTCCCTCCAAGTTTTGCCATGGTAGGGATTTTTTCACGCAAAATTACCTTTCCTGAATAATTAACAATCCCCGCGGCAATATTAGTACCGCCGAGATCAACTCCTATCGCATATTCATTTTTTTTTGACATCTTTTTTAATCCTAGATAATAGTAGTTTCTGTCTGACGGTCGAAAAAGTGTACTTTTTCCATATTAAACACGATTTCCCCTTTTTCAGAAATCTTCAACTGTTCATGAGAATCAAGGGATGCGACAAAAGACGACTGTCCTGTCGTAAGATAAACATATGCAGAAGAACCAATCGGTTCAATTACATCAACCATGGCCGAAATCTTCCATTCCGGGTCAGCAAGTTTTGAAATCCTTTTTTCTTCTATGTACTCGGGACGCACCCCGAGTATAATTTCTTTTCCGTCATAAGAAGACATTTTATCATTCATGCTTTTATCAAGTTTCAAAGTAAAACTACCTTCTCCAAAATATACATTTCCATTTTTCTTTTCAATTTTACCGTTAAGAAAATTCATCGGAGGCGTGCCTATAAAACCTGCAACGAATTTATTTTTGGGATGATCATAGATAGTAACCGGATCGCCTATCTGCTGGACAAAACCATCCTTCATAACAACAATCCTGTCCCCCATGGTCATAGCTTCCACCTGATCATGAGTAACATAAATCATCGTCGCCTGAAGCCGGTTGTGCAGTTTTATAATCTCTGTTCTTGTCGAACCTCTTAATTTTGCATCAAGGTTTGATAAAGGTTCGTCAAACAAGAAAACTTTTGGTTTTCGTACTATGGCTCTGCCTACGGCCACACGCTGGCGCTGTCCGCCTGAAAGTTGTTTTGGACGTCTTTCCAGGAGTTCTTGAATTCCCAAAATCTCTGCAGCTTCCATGACACGCCGCTTAATCTCATCTTTCGGATATTTTCTGATCTTCAAACCAAACGCCATATTATCATAAACAGTCATATGCGGATACAGTGCGTAGTTCTGAAAAACCATAGCCACATCTCTGTCCTTGGGAGGGATTTCATTGACCACTTTATCGTCAATCAATATTCTACCGGAAGTAATTTCTTCGAGACCTGCGATCATTCTGAGGGTTGTTGATTTGCCGCAACCCGAAGGTCCGACAAGGACAACAAACTCCTTGTCATTGATTTCAAGACTCATTTCAGCAACTGCAGGTTTTGGATTGTTTATGAACCTCTTTTCTATCTTTTCAAGTATTACCTTCGCCATCTAATGGCCTCCTTTTACCGAGCAGAGCACGTACGGCTGAAGCCGAGTAAAAATATTTCCGCCTAGGCGGATGAGTATTACATGAATATTACGGTGTATATATTACCATTTATATTTTACCATTAAAATTAAAGAAAAATCAAATCTAATCAGAAAATGCTAAAAAAATAAAGCAAAGTATGCTTAATTATTATAGAAAAACTTTAAAACCTTAGAGAGGCTTTCTTTCAAGTCTTTTCTGTGGACTACCATATCAATAAAACCGTGTTCCTGCAGGAATTCCGACCTCTGAAAACCTTTCGGAAGCTTTTGCCTTATGGTCTGTTCGATAACTCTCGGGCCTGCAAATAAGATCAAAGCATTTGGTTCTGCAATAGTAATATCTCCGAGCATTCCCCAACTGGCAGTAACACCCCCGCCGGTCGGGTCCGTTAAAAGAGCAATATAAGGAATATGTGCGTCTGTCAGTTTTTTTAAAGCCGCGCTGGTCTTTGCCATCTGCATAAGCGAGAGGATACCTTCCTGCATTCTTGCGCCGCCGCCGGAAGAAGAAACAAGAAGAAGCGGGATTTTTCTGGCTATCGCATGCTCAACAATCCTTGTCAGCTTTTCCCCCACTACAGAACCCATGGAACCCATCATAAAGAAAGAATCCGTTACACCGATTGCTGTCGGAATCCCGCAGATCTTACCTTCACCTGTAATAATCGCATCATCTAAGCCGGTAGCTTCCTGACTTTTCTTAAGTTTTCCTTTATATTCAGGAAAGTTAAGCGGGTCCATAGGTATCACTCTGTTTTTATCTTCCACCCAGGTCCCTTCATCAACAAGGAGTTTAATTCGTTCCTTGGCATTCATCCTGAAGTGATTCTGGCATTTAGGACAAACACGAAGGTTTTCTTCCAATTGCTTGGTATATATCATTTCTTTACAATTATCGCATTTACTCCACAAACCATTGGGTATTTCCACTTTTTTCGCAGTAAGTTCCCTAAATTTCATTTTTTTAAATAAAGCCATATAACCTCCAATTAAATCAATTACTAATACAGACTGTGTCGCAATTATTTCTAGAAACACCGTTC
>MFGV01000020.1 GCA_001778375.1 Candidatus Firestonebacteria bacterium RIFOXYD2_FULL_39_29 | reverse complement strand
AGCGACGTTCCTCCTTATAATTTTGTTCTCGTAAAACTTATTATACAGGATACGTCGCTGTTTTACTTCATACACATCTTTTGATTATAACTCTTACCAGACCCATATTATTCGTTCCTTCTTCAAATAATCTGCCCAATGTGCTTATTAGTGTTTGTGTCGTATATTCTTCCTTAGGTACACCTCTAAACCCCATAAACTGAGCTATTCTTTGGTTTAAAATAGGCTCTAAGAATGTCCTGTCCCCGGTTATTCCATAAACAAAATCAAGAAAACTGTCAAGAGTATCATAATGCTGCGGGCAATTAATCGGCGCTTGTTCTAAAAGATAGGCTGTTTTAATAAGAGACCTGGTAACATCTTTATCACCTGTTAAATTTACATAAGCAATTAACGGACTATGCGCATCATACGTAAAAAAATATCCCCCCGGAGCTCCGCCGTCCCTATATCCTGAAATATCAGGTCTTCCTTCAACACTTACAGGAATTATGCCTTCCTGATAGGATATTCCAATACCTGCATCCAAAAGATCTTCCAGTGCTTTAGCAAAGGGTTTAACAAACCACATATACTTTGGATCACCGGTCGTTTCCCACATAAGATACGCAGGCCAGTTCATTGCACCAGCTTTACAGCTCATATTTAATTTTGTCTTATCCAAAATAGCCGATCTTCCCCAGGCAGCTTTATTAAGCCACTCCATTGACAAAGTGATGCCGTCCCATACGACTCTATCCCCGGTGATCCAGTAGTCAAATATCATATCAGCTATCGGCGCCTGTCTTGGCTCGCCTCCGCCTCTCCAATGAACCTGATTATGTCTTGTAAATTCACCAAGCAGCGCACCTTCATTTTGTCCGCCTATATGCTCAAAATCAAAATCTACTTTATGTTTAAGAAAGTTTGCAGTAAAATCAATATACTTTCTTTGTTTAGTCAAAAATGCATGAATTAAAAATGCCGTACCGTAATGATTCCCGCTGCTCCATCCTATCCCCCCCGCAAAATAATGAGGGAGCTTATCCCCGTCAGGCTTTTTTGCAGAGGCGTTCAAATCACCGCTGTCAACAAAACCATACCAACGGTTTTTATCCTGTGTAAAACTCGCCCAGTCAAAAACAACACTTGCCGCATTTTTTATCTTCTGAAATTCAGGATCTGCTTCATATGCAGAGAATATACCCAGCACCGAGGTGTCGGCAAAATGCGCGGGATCAGTAAAAATCACCGGCATTTTATCAAGGGCTTTGCCTAAAAGATTAATAGAAGTACTTTCCTTTTTACCAATATTAAAATCATACATAACAGTATGAGTTTTTTGAATACCCCGGGCATCATTGCTGCCGCCTCCGTCATAATCGTCAGAAAGAGTGCTCACATAGTACGACGCAGCCCCTTTTGTACCAGGGCGCATAGCCGAAACCTCAGCAGAAACCTTACCTGTCCTGTATCTGAAATCCAAAAAGGCACCTTCTTCAGGGCCAAACACCGAAGTTTTTAAAACAGTGGTTCCTTTATTATTTTGCGCAACACTAAAAGTAGAGGGGTAATTTTTCCACAAATTTTCAACCGCCACGGCAACATTCCCGGCCTTAACCCAACCGTCAGACCTCCCGTCTTTTTGTGTTTTGCGGTCTAAAATATATGTTTGATCATCTCTCTGGCAAAAGCCGGTGCCTTCAAGCGGTTTCCCGCCTTCAATGCCAAAAGTACATTTTGATATATCACCGGAGAGGGACAGATCAAAGCCATAACTTTTTATATAATCTCTGACAGTGAATCCCGCATAAATTAAAGAATGCCTTATTTTAACTAAAGATGAATTATTATAGGCCGTTAAATATATCCTGACCGGATGTGAGACTGTACTGGTATTGTATTTTCCGTCAATCTGCACGGTAACTTGAATTTGATTTTTCTCAACTATGGATATTGTATCCACTGCAAAATCCGACTTTAAAATTTCCACGGAAGGTTCACTTTCGGTTAAAGGTATATTCATTCTGGCATAAGTAGACATTGATTCAGGAGCTTTAACACCTGAGACAGAATAGTCAAGAAAACATCTGAGACCTTTACCCTTGGGAGTAATTCCGGTGCCGTTAGAAATAATATCCGACAAAAATTCAGATTTTTTTGTTAAATTGAAAGAGATAACACCGGTTGAAACTGAAATACTCCCTTTGTCTTCCGTTATTTTAAGATCACTCTTCAAAACAGGCTTAACACTTGTTCCATAAGTTAAAACATAATTGCTCTGCCCGTTTTCCGGAAGGTCAGCCATAAATTCAAGAAGCAGCCACTTTACTTCTCCTTCAGGCCAAAAAGCTGTCGGTTTTCCGCTAACAGGAATTATACTCTTCCCGTCAGCAGTTTTTAAATTAATATTTTCAGCGTTTTTGAGTTCCCCTCTTTCAATCGGTACCGCAAATCTTACCGGCCAATTTTTTCTTGCACCTCCTATATTCCCGCCATCAACAGTCATCAAAAGATCTTTTGAAACAACCGGGGCATGCCGCTCAATTACCGGTATTTTTAATTTGTTTATATCCGGGATTATTCCTACCGGCGGTGTTCCTGCCAAAACAGTAAGCTTAGTTATCAACAAAAACAATATACAAGTTCTTATCATGGAATTTCTCCTGGTTATCTTTTTTAAAAAGCGATTTCACTGATTACAAAACTATCGGATTCCGCTGATACAAGATATTGTTCTAATAAACTAAAATCCGAAAACCTCCATCTGTATTTTTATACTTTTCTATACATTAAGACAATACACATTAATTAGTATATCAAATATTAGATTTTTGTCAATCGACTAAACAGGGTTATTATTCTACTTATTGGTATTTTTTATAGACTATTTGGTCTAATTTATCTTTAATCTTCTAAACGGTACTCGTTAGGCAAAATTCCGGTTTTCTTTTTAAACAACCTTCCAAAATATGTCATATTGGAACATCCTACTTTAAGAGCAGCTTCTCGTACATTATATTTGTAATTTTTCAGTAAAAGTTTTGCTCTATTCACTCTTAATTCATTCAGATACTCAATAATACACATTCCTGTTTCCAGTTTAAAAATAATCTGCAAGTATTTAGGGCTGATCTTTACTTCTTGCGCTATGCTTTTTATATAATGTGTTTTTCCTAAATTATTTTCCAGGTATGCCATGGTTTTTTCAACTATTTTATGATGCAGTTTAAACCTCTTTAATTTTTTTAATTTATCATTTAAAATCTTTATACCTTTTTGCGGTTCCTGCTCGCCTTTTAGAACTTTAACTATCTCCTTTTGTGTGATCAAACTAAACAACCTATAGTTTTTTATTTTATTATACGGGTTAACACACGATCTTGCGATTTTACCAGCCTCGGCGTAATATGGTTTTTTCTTGAGAATGACTTCATCCGCCCAAAAACTTATTCTTGAAGGGAAGGGCCATCCTCCTCTCGCTTCTATTTCTTTTGCTATTTCATTACCGGTAACATATTTTACAAAATTAACAGCAGCTTCCTGATTTTTAATATTTTTAGGGATAATATATGCAGCCCCGGCAATTACTGCATACCCCATTTCCCCTTTAGACATTTTAGGAAAAGGAGCAAACCATATTTTATCTTTAAAAATAGAGTTTGAATCATAAAGTTCTTTTATAAGTTCCGGATATGTAAACCCGAAAATCAAACTTCCATTTGTCATTTTTTCTCTTATTCCTTTATTGTACAAGTTCCAGATATCTTCACTTGTTAATTTATATTTTAAAACAAGATCTCTTAGAAGTTCTAAAGCCTCTAATATCCTGATGTCCTCCAGAAGAGTATTACCCTTTAAATCGTAAATATCAGCACCATTGCTCCAAACAAGCTCTAAAAACAGTTCAACCAGGGAAATCCCGTCACCAAAGGGAAATGAAACTCCGGTTAAATCCGGATTATTCTCTTTTTTAAGAATTAATTTCGAGGTACTGATTACACTGTCCCAATCAGCCGGAACAGGTAAACTGTATTTTTCAAGTAAATCTTTGCGATACAGCAGACACCTGCAATTAAAATCATCAGGAATCCCATATAATTTCCCGTCAATTGAACAAGCATCCAAAGCTTCTCTGGAGAAGAGTTCCTTATCTATACAGGTATCTAAACTTAATAATAACCCGTCAACCGCCATATTATTAACTGTAGAATACGGCACGTAGGAAACAGCTGAAGTAATATTTTCTGATCTAGCAATAGTCACTTCCGGGTATTTTTCTTTAAATCCCGATAATATTTTACTTAGTATTCCTTCTTCAAAAGGTATATTAACCTCTAATCCTTTTCCGGTATTGGCATTAACTAACTGTTTATCATTGTTTTTAAAATTCCCCGATATTTTCATGCCACTTTCATTTATTTCCACCAGTTTAACGTCTGAATCACCGGCAATACCTTTTGACTTTAGTATCACAAGAGTTTTGATTATCTTATTTTCTTTTTGTATCTGTTTCATTTTAATTATACAATCGGCCATTTCCGGCATCATCGTAGATTCTCGACGAGGGTCACCGGATTCTTTACTTAATGTTGTTGTAATAACTGTTGTTACATTATATTCTCTTAATATTTTTACCATTTCAGGGAGATATTCAGCATATCTATCTTTCCTGCTTAGCACAGGAAGATTATCTATAAACACTCTGAAAATATGAGAAGTTGACAGCAGCTTTTTAAGCAGCTTGCTTAAATTTTTAATATTTTTCAAATCTGAAGGGATCAGAGAAAGCCGGTGGTTTTTAATATATTTTGTAAAATCTACTTTTGAAAAGTTAAAATACTGAAGTGCTCTAGATGGGTCTTCCATAAAAGAAATATAGATACAACTTTCATCTGACTTTAGGCCTTCTAAAATAAACTGTAAACCTAATACAGTTTTTCCGGCTCCGGGATCACCCTCAACCAATACAATATTACCATTAAAAACACCGCCACGGAACATTTTATCCAGTCCGGGAATTCCCGATTTTATTCTCTTTAATAGCGGATAAATCCGCTTTTTAGACCGCAATAATTTTATATCTTTACCTGCTTTTACATTCAAGAGGAATATTTGCTCCTATTTGATCAAATACTTTTTATTTTTTCTCATTATAGGCAGTAATGCCGTTGCAAGACCTTTTGCCGAAACCAATCTGACCTCTGCATTTCCAATTTTACCTTTTTTCATAATACCTTTTTCTAAGAGCATCGGTTCTATTTTCGTAAAATCCCTGGGTGTTCCCCACTGATGCAAATACATCTCTTTGTTAACTGCCTTTCCATTAACTATTATCTTAGCTTTAACCCTATCTTTCTGCATATGATACTTGCAGCCGGCTAACTCTTCCAAGGTATGCAAAAAAGTACAGCTCCTTAAGTCAGCACCCAAAAATAAAATATATCCGTTCTGTTCCGCGAGTCTCCAGTAAGGTGTGTTTTTCCCGCAAGGCGTAGGTGAATTCTCATGATCTTTAATATAATAATCTGAAAGCTTACCTATAACAGCAATTGAATGAGAAGGGTGTAAACTCCTTTTTGCTTCCACCCTCAGCCTGAAAGTTTCCGGTATTTTCCCTGTCCAGCATGGAGTATTGATCGGATCAAAAACAGGCGGATCATCTTTACTCATCTTAACAGTACCTGTAATAGTCGGGACAAATACCGTTCCTTGTTCAGGGGCATTTACTGTTTCAAGCAATGCGTCTATAACTTTCTCAACTCCGCCTTCGACATATCCCAATTTACTTAATGAGCTATGAACTAAAACACTGTCACCTTTTTTTAAACCAACTCTTTTAAGTTCATCAATTATTATATTCTTTGTTACATATACTTTTTGCCTGTAATATTCTGCCGTATTTTTTACGCTTTTATTTTTGCTCTTTGCAGCCTTTTCTATAACACCCATAGCTTTATGCGCTGCTTTTAAAGCAATCACTTCCAAGGCTGCAACAGCTACAGATGTATCTTTATCGCCGACAGCTTCCGTCAAAGCTTTAATGTTCTCATCCTGCCATACACTCTTCAATGCTTTTACGGTACACCAACGGACATAGGAATCCTTGTCTTTTAAAAGGGGTCTTATGTATATAGCTTTTTCGCTGTCACCAATTCTATCCAGCGCATATATGGCTTCCGCACGCAGCTCGGGATCTTTATTTTTTAATATTTTGATCAATTCCGGTACAGCCTTTTTAAGCCGCAGCCTTCTGGATGCTTTTATTGCTTCTAATTTTGTTGTTTTAGAATTATCGCTGATGCATTTTACTATTACAGCTTCAGCTTCAAAAGCCTCTGATTTAGAAAGAACTTCTATTGCCATATTTCTTACTTCTTCAGATTGATCTTTGACTGCTTTTATAATATAAGGTATTAATGTTTTGTCACCAATCCTCAGTGTTGAATATGGATCTGCTAATCTATTTAAGCAGTACAAGGTTTGAACTTTACCCCAGGCTACTTTACATCTTTTAAGATTTTCCACCAACGCATCAGTTGCCCCAATACCAAGAGCATGAAAAATGTCTTTTGCCATCTGGTTTAATCTCCAGTCGGTAGTGGAAAGAGCATCCATAAATATAGGTATAATTTCTTTTTCAGGCATTTTTAGAGCTAATCTGACGACCCCCCACCTGATACCGGGTGTGATCAACATACCAGGGAAAGAAAGAGCAAACTTAATGGATTCCGGTCCAACATTCAACATTTCCTTTTTAATATTATTAAAAACTTCATCCGGTGTTTTTTCTTGTATTCTTATCATCATTTGTTTTATATCATCAATGCTCATAATCAGTCCTCCAATTTTAATATATTCTTCGCATTACCGGAACAAATACTTGCTATAACTTTATCAGAAAGTTTCATTTTTTCCAGACAATCCAGCAAACCATTTCCGGGTGTATATCTTCTGGCAGGGTCCAAATCAACACAAAAATCAGTACCAAAAGTTATTCTGTTTGGTCCCACTAATTCTATCAACGCTTTTATTTGCTCTGCATTACCGCTCATAATTTCTATTGAAACATTTGAATATTCTTTAACAGTAACAATTCCTCTGTACCAGTCACGACCTGCGGCACAGTGAGCTATAATTATCCTTGCTCTGGGAAATTTATAAGCTATATGCGCAACACCTTCACAATGAAAAACATCACCGGAATGGAACATTAATGGAACATCAAGATCAATTGCTTTCTGTATAACGGGAAGGATCTCACGGCCATCTGTCTGCCAATGATGAATATACTGAACTAACTCTCCCACCATTTTAAAACCATATTTTTTTACCCCGATCTCAATAGCTTGAAGCGCGCCTTCTTTATCATGAGGATTAACCATTGATTGGAGTATAAATTTTTCAGGAAAAGGCCCCAACAACTTTGCCAGTCTGTGAACTGCAGCAACATTTCCCATTTTGACTAAAACCGGGTTACCGCCTGTTGAGGCAACACATAGTCTGGTTTTATGGCGGCATCCCTTATATATATTTTTAAACGCATCTTTATCAACTTTTTCCGTCTTTAAGTCCATAAACCACGGTTCGACATGACAGTGAGTATCAATAATTTCTATATCCATTTAGACCTCCAAATTTTCGAATTTAAAAGATTATAGCAAATTCAGACAGCGAATAAAACAACAGATATTTTATTTCAAACAACCGGATAAATAGTACCATTGGAAAGACATTGAAACTTAAGTATTTATTGATATTTTGTTAATTATTCTTTATAATATACAAACAGTATTAAAATTTTGCTCAATTAAATTGGAGGAATTATCATGCAGGATTTTTATATCAAAAAAGTATCATTATTAAGGAAATCTAAAGGCAAAATAGCACTTTCTTGTATATGCAGGACTGAATTGTCAAAAAAAGATGAATATTCTGCAGGAACAATACAATTGATCTTCTACAAAAATGATATTTTCAGGATAAAGTACTCTCAAAATAGCGGGAATAAGTTACTAAAGAACATACTTTGCTGCGAAGAGGATCTTGAGAAGCAAATTGAACACAAAATGAAGATCAATAATTCTAAAAACACTATTGATATCCGCTGCGGAAATTTAAAAGTATTGATCAATAAAGACAGGTTTAAAATATCGATATTTGACAGGGAAAGCAATCTGGTCTATCAACAAAATAATTCAGACGTTGATAATCAAAACTTTGTAATACCCCCGATGGGTTTCACAAAAGATAATGATGAAATCGTAAAAACAAGGGAAACATTTCAACTAAATCCAGGGGAATGTATTTACGGGCTGGGGGAAAAGTTTATGCCAATAAATAAATCCGGGAAAAAACTCATATCCTGGGCACTCGATCCTATGGGAAACACATCTACCGATACAACATACAAAAATATTCCATTTTTTATCTCCACTCAAGGATATGGAATATTTATAAACACAGGAAATAAAATTAATTATGATTTTGGCGCGACTTCTTCCATAACTTCTTCATTTGAGGTCGAGTCAAAATATCTTGATTACTTTTTTATTTACGGACCAACTTTTAAAAATATTCTTTTCAAATACACCGGAATAACCGGAAGATCACCGATCCCGCCAAAATGGTCCTTTGGTATCTGGATGTCAAGATGCATGTACGAGACCAGAAAACAGGCGGAAGAAATAGTTATGAAGATGAAAGAATTAAAACTTCCGTTTGATGTTATCCACTTAGATCCGCTTTGGCTTAAAAAAAGAAAATATTTGACAGATTCCTTCTGCGAATTCGAATGGGACGAAGAAGCCTTCCCGGATCCAAAAGGTTTTATAAAATGGCTGCATAGCAAAGGCATAAAAATATCTCTCTGGGAAAATCCTTACATTCATAAAGACCTGGATTCATACAAAGAAGGTTTGAAGAAAAAATACTTTCCTACGTCGACCTCGTTTGGAAAAAACTACAAACCGGCTATGGTAGAAACTCCAAATATCAAATATGTTCCGGAACCCTATAAAAAACTCACGCTAATTGACTTTACAAATCCGGAAGCTGTTAAATGGTATAAAGAAAAACATATGGCAATACTTAAAATGGGCGCTGATGTATTTAAGCCTGACTACGGTGAATGGGCCCCTGTAAAAGCCAAGTATTTCAACGGTATGGACGGGAAAGAAATGCATAATCTTTACCCTCTACTATATTGTAAAACAGTATTTGAGGCTACAAAAGAACATAACAGCAAAGGTATAATCTGGGCACGCTCCGGTTATGCCGGAATTCAAAAATATCCGCTTCAGTGGGGCGGAGACGCTCAGACAAAATTCTCTTCCATGTCCCAGCAAATAAGGGCCGGTTTAAGCTATGGATTATCAGGGGTTCCTTTTTGGAGCTCCGACATCGGCGGGTTTGTAGGCAGTACAACAAAAGAGCTCTATATTCGATGGCTTCAATTCGGAATGTTTTGTTCAAATCCAAGATACCATGGAACAACACCGAGAGAACCCTGGCATTTTGATGACGAAACTGTAAAAATATTCAGAAAATACGCTCATTTAAGATACAAATTGCTTCCTTATATTTATTCATATGCTTATGAATCCAGCAAAACCGGCTTGCCTATGATGCGACCGCTGGTTTTAGAGTATCAGGATGACCCGAATGTTTATAATCTTGATCTGGAGTATTTATTCGGCAGAGAATTACTTGTGGCCCCGATATTTAACGAATCAAACCGTAGAACAATATATTTACCTGAAGGCAATTGGATAGATTTCTGGAGCAAGAAAGAATACAAAGGAGAGTCTAATATAAACTATTACGCGCCTTTATCAATTATCCCCATTTTCATCAAAGAAGACTCAATAATTGTTTCAGGAGATGAAAAAGAATTTATTAAGGACGAACGGGAAAATAATCTAACTCTGGATATTTATTGCGCAAAAAAAGCCATATTTACATTCAAAGACGACTATGAAACTATTAATTTCACGGCAACACGTTCAAAAAAACATGTAATTCTTACTTCTAACCAGATTTCGGCAAAGAATTATACTGTAAACTTTAACGGAATTAAATCCGGAAAAGGTTTAAAATTAAACGGAAGGACAATCAAAACGGAAAAGTTAAATAATATCATTTCAGCAAATTTTTCAGTTTCAGGTAAATTCAAGTTACAATTGAGCTGTTAAACGTAAAACAATCCATCCGGACTGTGCCGCAGTCTCATTTTCTATTTGTGACGTACCACAATAGGTTGTAGTTGCTCGATTAATCGAGCTTGCGCCTGATTAATCAACTTACGATACAACACATTCTACACCGGTAAATTGTCAAGCATCACAAATATTAAAGGGCAATACCCGATTGCAAAAGTACAACCGGGTATTGCCCTCTTAATTTCCAACTTGCGAATATTCTAGCCTTTCATCAATCTTATTTTCACCTGATTTGTTTTATCTATATCCTTTATATCCACACTCTTTTCTGTATATCCTTTTTTCTTTACCGTGACTACATATCCTCCCACTTCAGTTGTTTTTTTAGGAATAAGAATTTTCACTGTAAGAACCGCCTTCAGTGTTCCTTTTTCAATAGGAACGTCATACATAACTTCTCTTTCAGCTGTAATATCTTTTAAAAGGGTCATCCCCGGCCCACCGCCTGTTAATAATTTAGAGGTTGTATTTTCACCCGGCGTTGTATCTCTAAATACTTCTTTTTTATCTTTATCCGTAATTATAACTTCTGCATCTTCCAAAGGCTTACCATCCTGACCAACAACTACTATTTCCACCAGTTTTTGGAATCTTATTTCAGAAGTAAACTTATCTCCATTTGCGCCGGGAACATTAATACTATCAATTGAAGCTCCTTCTTTAAAAACATTATCCATAAGAAACGTAGCCGTGTTATTCGCGTACGGGTTCTCCCCTTTAATGGTAGAATATGTATCATAAACACCTTCTTTCATAAAAGTGTTCTTTGAAAACTTAGGGAATGCTCCGGAATCTCCGTAATTATCAGAAAGAAGAACGTTTGTCCAGGTGCTTATTGCTACATTATTTACGAAGGATAGGTTTGGTGATTCATTTCCGCAGACAACACACATATTCCCCGCTTTTGCCGTTGCATCTCGGCCCCTGGCTATTAAAAGATTCTCATGGAATATAGCCCTGGGTTTTCCATCACCGACTACTTCTCCCTTTTTGTCCTTGGGTATAGGAAGTCCTATCCAAATATTTCTGGTTTGCCCCGTAACGCCAAATTTACCGCGCTCATGAGTAGAGCAATATCCGACGATAACATTATTATATGCATCAATATTATCCCCGCCCCAGGTGCTTCGTATTCCGGCGCTGCCTGCCCAGCCATATTCATCCCCGGCTCTGGTACATTCGACTTCAATATAATTATCAAATATTTTAATCCCTTCTTTATACATTCCAAAAGCACCAACCCCTACAGGATGCTGCCCATGACCAAATATCTTGTTATTAGAAACTACGACAGGCTTACCGGCCCTTGCATTTCCGCCGATACCAAATGAATTTGTACAATAGCTGTCAACATAAACTTCGCAATAAATTGCGGCAGTAGACCCTATTAACCCCTGATGTCTTGTGGATTTAACCAGGACATGATCATAACTTCCATAACCATTTCCATCTACTGTACTTATTGCCTGATGCCGGTTTGTAACTTTATTTCCTTTATCTTCAAAGACAGAATGATGAACATAATTATCCCCCGCCCAATGGAAGACAAAACCTGAAATATCACCCCCGTCCCATATTATTTCCATTCCGGACACATCAACAGGAGATTCGTACGAATACAAAGGATTTACTCCCATTCCGTATATATTCCCGCCGTTATTACCTTTTCCTTGTTTAATTACTCCGTTCCTTATAGTCTTTTTCTTTTTTCCCAGCGATTTAATTCCAAAAGGAGCATTTTCACCGTCTATAACGGAGGACGCTTTATCATCTTTAAATGCCGCTTTTTCTTCATTATAAATAACCGTATGACCGTCCAATTCCAATGTGACTCCTGCTTTCATCACGAAAGCGCAATACGGCACCGTAATATTTTTTGTTAATATGTATACAGCATTTTCCTTGTCCAAAACATACGGAGGACCTTGCACATCATCAGGAATTCTTATTGCACCGGTAACTTTAACAGTATCAAAAGTTTTATCAGCACTTTTTAATTCCTTACTGTCAGTGCCTATTGAGATCATCCTATAATGATACGTTTTACCGGGTTTTAATCCTGTAATTCTATGAAATTGCGACCAATATGGTCTCGTACTTAATGGAGAAATTTCTGTAAGTTTCGTTTTTTGTCCGTAGCCGGTTGATTCTCCATATTCAACATAACTGTTCGACGGATTTTCAGTCTGCCAGTAAATCACAGCTGAGGTCTCAGACGCGTAAACCCATTCTTCTATCATTTTGCCGCATGGAGTTTTCGAACCATTGATTAAATTATCAGCCCAGACTTTTTTCTCTTTTGCCCATGCTTCTATATTTGGCACAGTAATACTGCCGGAAGATTTATTTTCTTCAGCATTGAAATTCCCCTGGGACAAAAACACAGCAACTACCCAGGCAATTACAGCTACTTTACTTTTCATATACTTTCCTCCTGTTTAGACAGCATATCAATATATTCTCTAATAAATTATCATTTAATAACTATTTCTTTTTTATCAGAATACTCCAGCTTACAGCGCACTATTCTGTGGGCATACATATCAGAGATAAACAAATAGTCTTTATACACCGCTATTCCTGAAGGCCTTGCTACCGGAATTTCCGGATCAATTATTATATTCGTTCCTGCAAGTTTTTTATCTCCGCCGCCCCCTTTGCAGTCCTCATTACCATATTTACCGACCCGGGCAATTAAATTCCCCTCAGTATCCACAGCTTTTATATTATATATATATGTATCCGGAACCCATACCCTCTGGTCATCATCTATAAAAATCTGACCGCCGGGGCATTCACCCCCGCAACCTTCCGGAGAAAGCCCTGACACTCCTTTATGCGTCCATAATTGCTTTGGACCGTTTTCACTATCCATTGATCCGCCGGCAGGCGCAAATTTCAAAAGCCTCTGCAGTATGCTGAACCTTCTATTAAAATGTTTGACCGGATCAAGTTTTTGTTCTTCCTCTGCAATATAATAAGGAGGCCAGCCATTTGTACCGGCACGGGCCGCGCCTGAAGTCTGAGCTCCATGCCACATAGTTCCGTCCATAGCATAAATATTTCCGTCTCTATCAACGGCCACATCATTAATAGCCTGTAAATTTACAACTCCTTTTTTCTTTAAATTGCCGTTGGAATCATAAACATCCACCCTCGTAATATTAAAATTATCCCCCTTCGGCCCCATGCGTCCCGCTCCGCTTTGTACGGCTGCAACAGGCTTCCAATGAGTAGGAAGCACACCCAGGTAAATATCCCCATTTTTTGTGACTCTAACACCCTTTATCTCATGCACATCATCTTCTATATCAATTTGATCCTTATTTCCAAATTTAGCCCTGGAACCGTCCGGATTAAATTTCCAGAGAAAATCTGCAACCGGGGCCTGCCCTTTATGAACAGTCATATAAAAATTACCCTGTAAATCAACTGCGGAATAACCCTGCCCTAAACTATATCCCCACGGAAAATTAATAGTTTTAAAACTTTTGCCCTCAATATCAGTTGTAACATACGGTCCAGATGTAGTGGAGGCGTTTTTAACATAAATCTTTCCTTTATTATCTATTAAAAGAAAATGAGGAAACACTAATACTTCTTTCCTGCCGCAATCAAGTAATGGTTTAGGAATTACAGGCTTATTAAAATCTCTGGGCTTTTCCGACTTACTTAAATATTTTCCTGTTTTATCATAGACTTTTACGGTGTTTCCATCGGCAATAAGCAGATTACCGTTTTTATCCACAACAATATCATCCGGACCAGTAAAAAGCGATTCATTATCCCCTGTCTGATCAACCTCTCCTATATAACATCTTGAAGATCCAAGTTTTTTATTGCCTGAAGAAGTAAAGTCATTTATAGGGCTCATATCTTTTGCCTTAAAATGTCCGACAGCATGATGTATTGAATCCGCAAGATAAAAATCCCCGTTATTTCCGGCAGCTAAACGCCATTTGTCTTTCGCAAAAATTCTTTCTTTACCAAGCGCCTTATGCCACGGAGGACCCCAGATACTTATTTTTGTATGGGGAAAACCATTCGGATCCATACTAAAAATACAAATATATGCGGCAGGTTCTGTAGTAACTCCTATCATATAACCATCAGTTGTAACTATTGCATTACTGTATCTTGTAGCAAAATAATAATTAGCACTCTGGTTGATTGAGCTGGGTATTGCATTCCCATCCCAATCTTCCGCACCTTCTGTTTTCATTAATCCTTCAATAATTTCTTTTGGTTTATTAAGACTATAAGGCCACAAACTCCTTAATAGTTTGCCATCTGCGCTAAAAACCCTGGTTACATCCTGATGAGCGCTACTTGCCTCGGTCACATAATATTCATTATCAGGCGCCTGTATAATTTTACTTCTCGAATCAAACGCATCAGGGTTGTAACTTATAAATTTATCAAATTTTGGATTTAAACCAGCTCCAATAAATACTTTACAGTCTTCTGCTTTGACTATTTTCCCGTCATCATCCTTCCCGTCCCATAGGACATTTTGATTCATATTCTTATCAGAAAAAGGTTTTGGAGAATTCTTTGCCCCAACAATACCGCTCACCAAATGCCTTACAACATTCCCGCCTTTATCAACAATTCTGATAGTTACATCAACAGGTTTAGAAATAGCAAATGAAATATTATATCCTGTACCTGTTGCAGCTTTACTCACTTTTGGTTCGCCAACTATTTTCACAATCGTTTTGTCAGCAGCAAATCCTATATTTGAGCACAAAAAGACAAAAAACAAAAACATCTTTAGTATCTTCATCATTTCTAAAACCTCCTTAGCATTATTTTACTTAATAAGTTGAATTATGTTATCACATTTATTGATTTTTTACAGTAAATTATTGTTTTATTTAGTAGAATATACGGTTTTGTAGAGTATTATATCATTTAGTGGAGGATATATTTATTTTATCAATGCGATTTTACTTATTTTCCTGCTTCCATCCGGAGCTATTACCACATACAGATAAACTCCTCTGGATACTGTCTCACTGCTCTCATTCTTCCCGTCCCAATCTATCCAGCCAAGGTTTCCTTCATCTGCTTCTTTTATTTCTCTTACCTTTTCTCCCGCTATGTTATATATAGTAGCCGTGCAGTCTATCGGCAGGTTTATTATCTTTAGTTTGCCGTCTGCTCCGGCGTTTGGTCTGTACGGATTCGGATATGCTATCACATTATTCAAATTACTGCTTACATACGTTCCAAGCACTCTATAAGTACTGAAATGATTTACTTGCGCGGTTATCTTTCCGCCGCTTATTATCTGCTTGCCGGGGACTATTATGTATTTACCAGATGACTCATCATAATAGAACAACCTCAGACTGTTTTCATCCACATCTCCTATCTCTTCTTGTTTATACGGTACGGAGATTTTTACCGGAGTACTGAATGTCATCCCTGTTAACTGCCACGGGCTTGTTGTTTTATTTAACTCTCCAAAATCTCGGCTTATCGGCTTTACAGTTTCCTTATACCTGTATCCTACACCTGCTATTCTTGGATGGTCTGTAACACTGAATCCTATCTGCCTGTTCCCGCTAAATGCTCCCGCAGGTATCTCTACGCTTGTTCCGTCTGTATTTGTTATTATTGTTCCGCTGGTTCCGTCTGCTGCTATCGCTGCATATACTTTTATCTTTACTTTTCCGGTTATCCCGTCTATCTCCTTATCTGTAACCTCTATCTCCTGCTCTCCCAATGTCTTTAAGTTTGAAAACACCTGTTTTATTCCTGAATCTGTTCCGGCAAATGTATAATCCGGTAACGCTGCGGCATTAGCATCCTTCACATTAAACCCAACCTTATTCAAATATCCCGTGACAAGAACACTGTTTACTCCTTCTTCTCTTACTGCTCTTACTGTGACTGCTATGTTTTCTCCTGCTACCATTTCCGTCTGTGACAACACTTCAAGTTTTGTCACCGTACACAACTTTATATCCTTGCTATACAAGCTTATATTATTCAGATTATCAGTGTATCTTACTGATATTGTTTTCAATTCGTCTGTATTTGTTACTGTAAGTATTTTTGTTCCTGTTACATAACTTTCCAATACGCTCCAGCTTCCTATTCCTTCCTTAAACTGCATCTGATTCACTCCGCTATAATGATCTGTTGCACTTAAGTTTAATGTTACAATGGTACTCTTTGTATATATTGCTCCGCTATTTATATCTATACTTCCAACAGGTCCTGTTGTATCTAATGTTATTGTTCCCGATATGATCTCACTCCAGTTCCCTGCGTTATCTTTATACCTTACGTTTACCGTTTTTACTCCATCTCCACCTGTTATATTCCAACTCTTGGTCACGGCGTAAGCTTCAGGCGTTGACCAGGAGCCTGTTTCATTCATAAACTGCATCTCGCTTACTCCGCTATCCGCATCCTCTGCATATACCGCTAAAGCCACAGTTGTATTATTTGTATATGAATCCCCATTATTTATTACTATACTGCAATTAGTCGGCCCGGTTGTATCAAGTACTATCATATTCGTCACACTACTGCTTGTCCAGTTCCCTAACGCATCAGAGAACTTGGCGTAAACTGTCGCTGTTCCTGTCCCGGTTGCCAGCGTCCATGTTGATGTCGCTGCATACGCATACGTTACCCATGTAGTTCCGGTATTGCTGAACTGCATTTCTGCCCCGGCTCCCATCCCTGCATTGGCATCCGTTGCTGACAGTGTTAGTGTTACATTTGTGCTTCCTGTGAAGCCTGCACCTCCGTTTATTACTACAGTGCAGTTAGTCGGCGCTGTTAAGTCCGTTCCTTGAACTATTCCCGAGGCTGAGCTTCCAACTATAGTATTCCCTGCAAGATCTGTCACATTTGAGACGGTTGTTGTAAACGTTGCATCCGCGGTTAAACTTAAATTCCCTATTGTCACCATATTTCCCGAATAAGTAATTGTCGCTGAGGACAAATTCTTATTCCCAGTTCCTGTCGGAGACTGAATTGTATAATTGGCTTTATTTGTCACTGTTGACAGGGTCACATCCTCGCTAAACGTTACTTTTACTTGCGATACATTTGCTGTAACAGTCAATACTGTCGGCACGGTTGCATCTACCAGTGCAACATACGTCGTATTTGTATTTGTTAAACTTGTGCCGCCTGTAGTTGTTACTTTTAAATTATATGTTCCTCCCGCGATACCTACAGGAACAACTGTATTCTGTATCAATCCGTCATTTACCACATTATATGTCGTTATCGTTACCGTGCTTGTTCCGACCAACTGTACCGATGTTACGCTGTTTGACCCTGTTCCTCCCATATATCCGCTTCCGGAGATATTAAGCGTATTTGATACGTGTCTATACCCGCTTGCTGGAGTTATGCTTGCGACTGTTGGGACAGGTACATACGTATTAACTGTATATGTAACGCCTTCACTATCTCCTCCTCCGGTTATTGCTACTACGTTATATGTACCGGCTGCTAATATATTTGGAATAATAACTCCTGTAATAGCTGTATCTCCTGCTACTGTGTATGCAGTAGTTATAGTCGTTGTTCCAACCTTTAATGTTCTCACATCACTGCTCGTTGTTCCGCCAAAGAATCCTGTTCCGGCTATTGAGATGGTCTTTGTTTCTCCCGCCACACAACTATTTGGTGTAATTGAGGTTAAAACAGGAACAGATGTCGTTATAGTTACTTTCACCCCACCTGTAGACGTACCTTTTGAGGTAGTTACCAAAACATCATAACTTCCTGCTTTTATTTTTGTCGGAATAACAACATTCACTATACTTGTATCAGTTGTTACTGTGTATCCTGACAATACAGTACTTCCTGTATCATTTAATTTTATACTTGTTACATTATTGCTTGCTGTTCCGCCAAAGAAGTTCTTTCCGGTTATTTGTATTGTTCCGCCTGTTATATTTGATACGCCGACAGGAGCTAAACTTATTACTTGAGGGAAGCTGTTGGTCATTGTGATAGTTACATTTGTTCCGGGTATGTTCTTTGCATCCGCAGAGGTTATTACTACTCCTCCTTCCGCTTTACTGTACGTCTGTGTAAAACTTGCCAGTCCATCTGTTAATCTTACAGAGGTTATACCTATTGTGCCTGTCCCTGTTTTTATTCCAAGAGCCACTGTAGTTGAACTTTTCACTACATTCCCGCTGCTGTCTTTTGCGGTTATTGTCATCGGGAATCCGTTTGTATCCCCGGTTGCAGGCGCAGTTACAGTATACGTTGTAATTAAGTTCGTTGTTGTTACTATTGTTGTACCAATTATTGCCCCGCAATTTGCAGTTACTGTAGTTAAACCGGCTGTGCCGGGAGTTGTCAGTAATACTCCAAATTTACCATCTGTGTCGCTTACACAACTGTTCGTAATTAAGGTTCCGCCCGTTGAGCCAATACTTATTACTTTGTTGTATACTCCTTTACCGTCTATATCTTTTATTATACCTTGTATTATAACGGCATATCCGGCGATGCTTCCGTTTGGTATCGCCGTCAGATCTATACTGTTTGCTGTTTTGGTAAATGACATTAACGGGCTTAAACTTGATTTCCCTGCGCCTGTTACCTTTAGCATTATATCTTCAGCTGCTGTATATGTCACATTTGTTAAACTTACACTGCTGTCTATATTATTTATTATAGTCGCTATTGTTAAGTTCAACGTACCGCTGCCCATAACAGTTACATTTGAAGCAGAGACCGCGCTTATTGTCACGGTTACCGGACTTGTTATAATTGGAGAAAACCCGTTCGAATCCAACGCTTTAATTTTAAGAGCAAATCCCTGATTTACAACCGCACTCTCAGGAGTTTCTATTCCAAAACTTTCAACGGATGCAGAGGCTGTCGGGATCCCTGAATTAGCCGACAAACTATAATCACTATTTGTCGCAACTACAACATAACTCATCGTCTGGCTCGAAGTGGAAAACAGATTGCAGCTTAACTCACCATTATCATTTGTAGCACCGCTAATCAAAGATAAACTTCCTCCTCCGGTGCTTGAAAGACTAAAAGCTACACTTGCCCCTATAAAAGGCACTCCTCCTGATGTTATTTTTGCTGTTACTTTGACTGAACTTGAAGGTTTAATACTCGAAGGATCTGAACTTAGCTCTAATAAATACGGATTAGTTGAAATACCATTTACTATTACTGATACAGGAGTACATCCGGTTGCAGAGGCCGTTATTGTATTATTTCCTAAAACAGGATAAAAATTAAGTTTACTTAATCCGGCTCCTATCAAATCAACCTTACCATATGTATTTGCAGCAATTGTTAATGCAGTTGTGGTAACAACAGTACTGCTATAATATTGAAACGCACCTCCGGTTGCTTTTATTGTTATTGCCATCCCTGAAACACCCACAGCTTCTCCATTACCATTAACGATTTGAACAGATATATTATTAATTACAGGAAGAGAATATACTAAAGAGGCACCTAAATAGAACATGTTTGCAGGAACTGTCAGCTTTAGTTTTCCGCCGGTTACATTATCAATCCCTTTAATCGTCAGATTTTTAGTCGCAGCCCCTGAGCTAATAGTTATAACATTGTCTCCGACTGTTGCAGTATTGCTAAACATTGTCTTAATATTACCTAAAATATCTGTAGCCCCTGAATTTAAAGTAAAATTTCCTGTTCCTATCGGTAAACTAAATGAAACATCCGCTCCTTTTACAGGATACCCGTTAGCGTCCTTTATTTGAGCTTTTATTTCGGATCCTCCGGAATTTGTCAAAATTATCACCGGTGTTGCCGTTGCCTCTATAGCCGAAACATCCACTACTTTTATTGTAGTTTGACCTGAAACTCCCGAAGCAGCTGCGTTTATAACCGAGTCACCCGCGGTATTTCCCGCAGTAAAAACAGCTGCAGCCTCTCCTTTACTGTCTGTAGTTCCTGCAGAACTTACTGAACCTACTCCGGATGTTTTTGAAAAAGAAATTCCCATTCCGGCTACTGTAAATACCGACCCATCTGTCCTATATACTTTTGCTCTCACGCCTCCAGTACCGCCCTTTGCTACAGGTGAATCTCCATTAACAGCAATGCTCCCTGCTTTTATGCCTTGTATTGTAATCAAACTCGAACATGAGCCAGTATAGACAGTACCATAAATATTAACACTTATATTATCAGCACGTACCCTTACAATATTATCTATTTCATTTGTGCTTATTGTTAAATTAGTTGTTACATCTCCGTTAGAATCTGATATAGCAGAAATAGAACTTAGACTTCCACCGCCTGATATAACATCAAAGTTTACTAATTGTCCGGAACATGCAAAGAAACTATAATGCAAAGAAGCATTTATTTGCTTCGCCAACCCTGTCAAGCCCTGATTAGAAGTCATATTAGAATAGAACAGAAAAATATTATTAAAATATCTTATCGTCACATCCGAAGTCAATCCGCTGCAACTTATCCTAACAACATTATCTATTGAGCTGTTTATACTGTTAAATTGTAATTTTAAGACACCTTGAGCATCAGTATCCGCCGGAGTTACGGGGGTAAATGTCGCAGTTCCTGTTAATATACTTGTTCCCACTGAAGCAAATGGAACGCCATCTCCGTTACTGTTTTTTATGGTTATTATTAAAGACCCGCTTCCCGAACAAATTATTGGATTTGCCGGACTTATAACGATCTGAGACGGTGTCATTCCTTCAATTACCGACTGGATTTGCACGCTTCCGGAACTCATAGTCACTGTACATATACCATCTCCAACTGTAAATGCAGCTACAGCCCTGCCGTTTATATCCGTTGTTACTTTTGTTGACCCTAATGTTCCTTTATTTGCACTGAGAGTCAAAATTGATCCATTCAACGGATTACTATACGCATCTTTTAAAATTGCCAGTATATTTACTGTTTTACTTTTTATTACTTTGGTAATATCAACAGATCCTATTTTAAATACAGCATTAATTGTTGAGACAGTAGTATTGCTTATTATATTTATACTTGGGCTATACCCTGCGACGCCATTACTATCAACTGCTTTTATTTGAATAGCTTCCACCCGGGTATAATTCTCGTTTGTTATACTTGTTGTCCCGTTCACTATATTTGCAGTGACTATCGCTAAAGTTCCTCTTCCATTAATATCCGTATATCCGCTCAAAACTGATGACAGACTTAAACCTTTATTAATTGAATTTATCAGGTTGTTGCATTTATCCATCGCGCTTATTGTTAACGTGAAATTCTCTCCTGCTTTAGCCCCGGCAACTGAACTGTCCACTTTGTAATGATCCAGATCTCCCGCAACTGTCGTTATATTAATATCTTTTGTTATACTTGACCCCGCAGCCTGTCCTCTTATCGTATTAATCTGACTAACATTACTTCCCAAATACTGCATTACAAATTGACCATTCGCATCCGTCATCACTTTATTCGCAGATAAACTTCCACCTCCGGTTACTAAACTTAAATCAACTTCTACCCCGCTTACCGGATTCAAACCGGAATCTTTTGCTTCTATCGTTACATTTGTCAGTTCACCTGTTTTCAATATACCGGCAGAAGTTGTAAGATTTAATGAACTTATATCGTTTGTCTTTACATATACAGTCCCCTTATCCAGAGATCCCGAAGACAATTCAACTACATTTATTATGTTGTCCGTTACAGTCAGTACGGTTGTTGCAACTCCATTTACATCAGTAGCGGCTGTGATATTACTCAGATTTCCATTCCCTTGAAGTTTGCTGAAAGTTACAATCGTTCCCGATGTTTTTACTGTATTTTCATAAACATCCAATATTGCACCTGATATCGTTATATTATCCCCAATTGTTGCTACCGGCTTACTTAATTCTCCCGTTACTTTCCATTTATTGCTTTCATTTGCCTTTACATTTATTAAACTGCTTACGCCCGTCTTTCCTCCTGCATCCAGCACTTTTATTTTTACTTGTTCAGCCTTGTTATATATTCCCTTAGTTAATCCAACACCATCTTTAAATAAACTCGCTGAATCATTCCATAACGAATCCGTAGCAGGCGAATTATCCGCTTTTAATGCAGTTAAAGTTAATTTCTTATCAGTAATTGTTACCGGCAGTATCATTGTTTCCCCGACATTACTATATGCCGTTATTTTCATAATAAAATTTTCACCTGCAATAATTTCGGCAGGAGCTTCAACTTTATAATGATCCGGATATGCCGATATTAAATTCATAGTGATCGGAGTCACTCCGGAAGCAGAAGCGGATATACTATTTAAACCTTCCGTAATGCCGGTAGTAAGGATATCTTGTATATTCAATACCCCGCTATAAAGAGTAACATTACGCTGCGAACTGTTATCGCTAAAGACTCCTCCGCCATTTAATACTTTAAGAGTAAGATTCGTATAGGAGGTTATCTGAACAATTTTACCGGCAGCATCTAAAGCACTTATTGTTATATTATTTTTATCCCCGGGGAACACTACCGGACATTCAAATACACCCTTCAAACTTGATATTGTTGTTCCGGTATTAGCCAGAGTTTTAAAACTCGAAGCATCAGTGAAATTACCGCCTTGAAGCGCAACAGGTTGGTACCTGAAACTATTAATTTTACCGTCGCCGCTTCTGGAAAGTATTCTTGTATTATATTGTGTATTCGGCTGTAATCCGGTTATAGTCACAGTATGAGTTGTTACCAGCGCGGAATCCTCAGGTAATAGTATCGAATTATTAAATGTAAAGGCGGTACTGCCGTCAAAGGCGATCTTTGAAAGTTCCACCTGTGTTGTAGCAGAAATATCAGTTGTCCATGTTATAACAGCGCTGCTGCTGGTAATATTTGACCTTGCAATATTAGTAAAGACCGGTGAACCTGTCGTCACATCATATTCTTTTGAAAAACTGCTTTCAACTTCAGTTCTTCCTACAGTAACAAGCCTGTACTTATATGTTATACCCTGAGAAGTAGTTGTATCAGTCCATGTAAATGCGTATGCCTGATTACCCGGGTTTATAAACTGATTTATCATCGACCAATCATTTAACCCTGCTATACTGCGATAAATTCGAAACACCGCATTAGCACTGCTATAAGGATCTCCGGGAACACTTCCATAATAAAAATCAGCAGGACCGTCAAGTGAACCCCAGTAATACCTCGCATTACCGCTTATAACAATACCGGCAGGAGTATAGGCGGAATATATCATTGTAGGAGAATACGCAGGAACTCTTCTGACGCTTACAGTTTTTCCTAATTCCGGAGAAAATCCGTTAACAAGAACATTCACAATACAGTTACTTCCGCTGTCCAGATCGCAATAACCTTCGTATAGAGTCCCGCTCCCGTCCAAAGAAACGGTATTTCCTATAACAAAATTGCTGCCGCCTTGTTCTGTAATATACGGAACCTTTCCGTCTGTAACAAATATTTTCATATAGTATCTGCCTGTTCCCAGAGAAATGCTTGTAACTGTTACGCTTCCAGGATCTGCTATAATTCTAGGCACCTCATTAATAAAACTGTTATCTCTATACCACGTAATTATTGAAGTTGGCCTAGAGTTGTCTCCTATATAAATATCACTGCTTTTCACTGCCGTAACAGTACTGGTACCGGAAATAGCTGCTTTTACTTTACAAATATTAACCCCGTCTCCTCTATCTATTTTGCTTATTATTTCATTATTAGAAAGATATGAGCTTGCCACAGGCATAAGAAACTTAATCCGCAGATTATCAAAGCTTGAACTAAGATAGTTTGTTACTTGCGCTATATTTCCTTTCAATATTCCGTCATTCCCCGCGCTTCCGTCATCTCTTAATTTATACTGAACACTTATTTTTCCATACCGCCAATATGGATCTACCGGATAACCAACCACCTTATTGTTATTAACTTTTACAACCCTAAACCCGTTGAAAGGAGTACTGTAATACAACCTGTTGGTTTTATCTGTCTTTAAATATAAAGTCGGTGTAATTCCTGAAAGAGAAACACCGCTGCTCGGGGCTTCAACATCGTAACTTAAGGCGCAATTTACTCCATAACGGTCACATATTGCCGGCATTTGATTACTTCTGTCTTTTGAATAAAACACTGTTTTCATATTGGCACTCGCATTTAGTTCATTTCCCAGCCACTCCATCTGCTCATTTCCTATACTATTATTTGAATCTGTCGTGTCTATTCCGACATACTTGTGGGTTCCATAATTAAAACTATAATAACGCGGACCTAAATATTTTTCATAAACCTTATGGCTGTCTGAATTCCTATCCCCATAACATTGAATTTCTCCGGGAACTATAAATACGGGAATCTCCATACTATTTAAATCATTTATCAACTTTTCATATTCATAACTACTGCTGTTATTTGCAGTGTCACCGGTTATAACAACAAATTCGGGGTTAATCAAAGTAAACTGATCCATTAAAGTTCCAAAATTATTCAACGGTGAAGAGATATGTATATAATAATAATTACTTCTTATCTCTCTTACTACTTTAACTGAATTAACGGAAATATCAGAACCAATATTATTGGTTACTTCCAGATCATACAAACTCTCATTTGCACCGGCAGGTACCTGCGCTGTCAGCTTCCATAAACATGTTAAAGGATCATATACATTACTTATTACGGTTAAATTAGCGACTGTATTATATTTTCTTAGCTTTGCCAGCCAGCCGTTGACTGAAGGATCGCCCTTGCATTCTATGCTGAAATTCTCCCCGTCTTTAACTATAACAGGGGAACCTATTCTTGGTTTTTGAATTAGCGAAATACTTCCGGCAGCATTTGCTTCATATATATACAAATAACTGTTATCGCCGGCGGCTATTAATTGATTATCACCTATAATGACCGTCCCGAAACTTGTCTCCGGATTTGGGATTGATGCTTGCCAAATAACTTCACCGTTAGAATTTGCTGTATCTATTTTACAGCCATATAATTGAGATTCACCGCTAAAATATATTATATTTCCTGAAATAGCCGGATACCCGTGCCCATTTGCCGGAAATTTCCATTTTAAACTGCCGCTATTTGCGTCCAACGAGTAAAAAGAACCGCCCCCTCTAAAAAACACAATTCCATTACTAACTACCGGGGACCCGGAACCAACAACAGGAAATTTCCATAATTCCGAACCGTTTGAGGCATCCAGACAGTAGAAAAATGAATCTGAACCCGGACAATACAACTTTCCGTTTTCATAAGCAACTGAATTTACAAATTTTCCGTTTCCAGTCTTCCAAAAACTGTGTCCGGTCAGCATATCAGCTGCGTGAATTTCACCGGTATACTGAAAATACAAAACATTATTTCCGACACAAGGAATTGATTTTAAATCAGGAAAAGAAACTCCTTCCTTTAATGGATAATCCTGATTTGAATCCGAGCCAGGAATACGGGTCCAAATCTTATTTAAAGTACCGTCTTCATTAACTGTCAAGCCCCCGATAGAATAGCTCCCCGGATCTCCCGGCCAAAAACTGGCCATGCGGAACACGAAATTATTATAATAAGTATCACCGCTGCTGACCTGACTGGCATCAAAAGCTGCAGCATGGAACCTGTTCTGCCCGCTAAAAAGATCTACAGAATATATACCCGCATCACCTGACACGGCATAAGACAAATACTTTCCTCTGTATATTGCGGGATAATAATCCTGAGTTGCTATTACCGCATTTGTATACTGACCTGACCATAATATTTTCCCCGTTTTAATGTTAGCTGCTCCGACACAAGAAGCCCCTCCTCCGGATATTGTAAATCCAACCACATCATTATCATAAACAGGGTTTGTCGGACCATATGCCGGCATAACCTTCGCTCTGTATTTCAATGAAAAAGGCGGGGTTAAGGTATCAGAACTTCTTCCGCTGTGCGCCGCATCATGCATGGCAGTAGTCCAGTTGTCAGCGGTGAGAAGTGAAGAAAGTGAAAGAAGTGAGCAAAGTGAAGTTAAGTAAAAGAGCGAACGAAGTGAACTATGTAAACATTTTAGCAATATTACCCGCCTGCGTTTTTTAGCGGATAATATATGGCGGTTTAAATCAAAACTCATTTTATTAGGCCAACTTTTCCTATTTTCTTACTACCATCCGGTGCTTTGATCACATACAGATAAACCCCACGGGCTACCAATTCATTTACATCATTCTTCCCGTCCCAGTCTATCCAGCCTAGGTTTCCTAAGTCTGATTCTTTTATTTCTTTGATTTTCTCTCCTGCTATATTATATATCGTCGCGGTGCAATCCACCGGCAGGTTTATTATTTTCATTTTACCGTCTACCGCTGTGCTCGGCTTATATGGGTTCGGATACGCTATTACATTATTCAAATTACTGCTCACATACGTTCCGAGTATCCTATAAGTGCTAAAATGATTTACTTGCGCTGTTATCTTCCCGCCGCTTACTGTTTGTTTTCCCGGGACTATTATGTATTTCCCTGATGTCTCATCGTAGTAGAATAACCGGAGGCTATTTTCATCCACATCTCCTACCTCTTCCGGTTTGTACGGCACTGATATCTTAACCGGAGTACTAAAGGTCATTCCGGCGAATTGCCACGGACTTGTTGTTCTATTTAACTCTCCGAAATCCCTGCTTACGGGTTTTACCGTTTCCTTATATCTGTATCCCGTCCCTGCTGATTTCGGATTTTCTGTTATTTTAAATCCAACTTCTTTATTTCCGCTAAACGCCCCCGCCGGGATATCTATACTTGTTCCGTCCGCATTTGTTATTATTGTCCCATTTGTTCCGTCTGCTGCTATCGCTGCATATACTTTTACCTTTACTTTTCCCGATATTCCTTCGATATCTTTATCTGATACCTCTATCTCCTGATCTCCTAACGTCTTTAAACTTGTCATTACCTGCTTTACTCCCGAATCTGTCCCGGCAAATGTATAATCCGGCAAGGTTGCGGCATTAAGGTCCTTAACATTAAAGCTGATCATATTCAAATAACCTGTTATCAATGTACTGTTTATTCCTTCTTCCCTTACCGCCCTAATTGTCACGATAATACTTTCTCCTGCAACTGCTTCTATTTGCGACAGAACTTCCAACTTTGTTACCGTACATAATTTAATATTTTTACTATAAGTACTGCTATTACTCAGATTATCCGTGTATCTTACCGTAATTGTCTTCAATTCATCTGTATTTGTAACTGTAAATATTTTTGTCCCTGTTGTATAACTTTCCAAGGTACTCCAACTCCCGGTACCTTCCATAAACTGCATCTGATTTATTCCGCTAAATTCATCTGCCGCATTCAGGATCAAGGTGAGAACGGCGCTTTTTGTATATAAAGCTCCGCTATTTATATCTATACTCCCTACAGGGCCTAGAGTATCCAATGTTATATTCCCGGCTATACTTCCGCTCCAGTTACCCGCATTATCCTTAAATTGCGCATAAACAATTTTGGGGCCGTCTCCTACTGATAACGGATAACTCTTTGTTATACTATACGCCTCAGCTGTCGTCCATATAGATCCATCATTACTAAATCTCATTTCGCTAAGACCGCTATCGGCATCTGCCGCTGATAATGTCAGGTTGACGCTTGTATTGTTCGTAAATTCATCCCCGCTATTTATTATTATACTGCAGTTTGCCGGCCCGGTTGTATCCAATACTATCGTATCTGTCACACTCCCGACAGACCAGTTTCCTAAGGCATCCGAGAACCTGGCAGATACAGCCTTTGTTCCTGTTCCCGCATCCAATGTCCATACTGAGGTTGTTGCATACGCATACGTCACCCATGTTGTTCCGGTATTACTAAACTGCATCTCTGCCCCTGTTCCCATTCCGGAGTTCGCATCCGTCGCTGACAACGTTAATGTTACGTTTGTACTTCCCGTATATCCGACTCCCCCGTTTATTACTATACTGCAATTCGTCGGCCCCGTTAAATCTGTTCCTTGTACTACTCCTGCAACTGAAGCTCCGGTTATTGCATTCCCTGCAAGATCCGTCACATTTGATACGGTCGTCGTAAATGTTGCATCCGCTGTCAAACTTAAATTCCCTATTGTTACCATATTTCCGGAATATGATATAGTTGTTGAGCCTAAATTCACGTTCCCTGTTCCTGTCGGCGACTGTATTGTATAATTCGCTTTGTTTGTTACTGCCGATAATGTCATATCCTCACTGAATGTCACTTTCACCTGCGATATATTTGCTGTTACCGTCAAAACTGTCGGAGATATAGCATCAACCAGCGCAACATATTTTGTATTTGCAGTTGTTAAACTTGTTCCACCCGCAGTTGTCACTTTCAGATTATATGTACCCCCGGCTATCCCTGCAGGAACAATTGCATTTTGGATTGACACATCACTTACTACATTATATGTTGTTATTGTTACTGTGCTTGTTCCTACCAACTGTACTGAGCTCACGCTGTTTGAACTTGACCCTCCAAAATATCCGTTTCCGGAGATATTAAGCGTATTTGTAACGTGCCTATATCCGCTGACCGGAGAAATACCTGCTACTGCCGGCACAGGAATAAATACACTAACTGTATATGACACACCGGAACTATCCCCGCCTCCGGTTGTTGCTACGACGTTATATGTCCCGGAAGTCAATGTACCGGGAATAATTACTCCTGTAATCGCTGTGTCCGAGGCAACTATATATGCTGCCGTAATAGTTGTTGCACCTACCTTTAATGCCCTTACATCCGCGCTGGTTGTCCCGGCGTAAAACCCGGAACCTGCTATTGATATAGTCTTCGTCTCTCCCGTTACACAACTATTTGGAGTAATAGAACTTAATACGGGTGGAGATGTAGTTACGGTTAATTTCGCTCCGCCTGCAGATGTTCCTTTGGAGGTAGTTATCAGGACATCATAACTCCCTGCTTTTATTTTTGTCGGAACAATTGCGCTCACAATCACGGTATCACTTGTTACAGAGTATCCCGTTAATACCGTGCTTCCTGTATCATTTAATCTTATATTCGTAACATCACTGCTCGAGCCGCCGCTAAAATAATTCTTTCCTGTAATTTGTATCGTCCCGCCCGAAATATTTGAAACAGCAGCCGGCGCTAAACTTAATACCTGAGGCATACTATTTGTCATATTAATCGTAACACCTGTTGTTCCTGTTTTCCCGTTTACATCCGTTGCCTTTATTCTTACTCCACTTTCTACCTTACTGTATGTTTCCGTTAATGTTACCGTACCGTCAACTAATCTCACGGAAGTTATTCCTAATGTCCCGGTTCCTGCCGCAAGGCTTAATACTGCTACAGGACTGCTCTTTACTATATTTCCGCCGGCATCTTTTGCCGTCACCGATAATGAAAACCCGCTTATATCCGCTGTTGCAGGCGCAGCCACAGTATATGAAGCAATCACTCCTGTTGTTGTTACTGATGCTGTCCCGGTTATCGCACTTGAAGTTATCGTAACGGAGGTTATACCTGTTGCTCCAGAAGTTATAAGTATAAAGCAAACCTTTCCGTCTATATCCGTAGTTGATGTTGATTTATCTAACGTTCCGCCGCTTGATACAACCGTTACGGCCTGACCGCTTACTCCTTTACCGTCTATATCCTTAACAACTCCGTTTATTACCACCGCTTGTCCGGCTATACAGGTACTGGGATCGCTTGTCGCAGTAATATTATTGACCTGTTTTGTTAATATAATCTTGCTGCTAAGTCCTGACTTTTCCCCTACTGATACTTTTATCTTTATCTCTTCTGCATCCGTATATGTTACATTTGACAAAGTAACCGAACTATCCGCATTATTTGATATTATCGCTGTCCCAACGCTTAATACACCGCTTCCGGGTGTTACTCCATCTGAAGCTTTTACTGCACTTACCGTAATAGTTACAGGAGTTGCCAAAATAACAGGCCCTCCGTTTATATCACATGCTTTTATTTTTACTTCAAATACTTGATTATTTATTACACTTTCCGGCACAGTCAAATTAAATGCTGACAACTCATTTTGCGCTGTTGTCACTGTTATTACGTTTGACAATCCCAGATCCGCACATGAAGCTTGCACAATATAATTCCTATTTGTTGAATTTGTTGAACTCAATATAACGGCAGCTTCACCATTCATATCCGTTGTCCCTGTTGTTGTTGACAATACACCTTCTACGGACAACATAGAGAAATTTACTCCTTCTCCGACAATAGCTGCACCTCCATTTTTCATCACTGCGGTAATTTTACAGTTTGAATTCGGCTTCACTCCTGACGGATCTGCTTTTATATCAAAAGAATATGGGTTTACAGAAGAGCCCAGAATAGTCACTGTCGCAGACCCTAAATTTGACACAGAAGCAGTAACCGTGTTTAGCCCTAATGTCGGATAGAAATTCAGTGAATTCATCGTTGCATTGTTCGAAACATATGCTTTTCCATAGATATCCGTCGTAACATTCACTGTAGATATGCTTTGCCAACCACTTGCGCTATATTTAAACGTTCCTCCTGTACTTTTAAGAGTAACAGTTGTTCCTGAAACGCTTACCGGCTGATCCAGATTATCCACAATAATTCCATATACGTCTTTTTTATCATAGTAAATCATTGGAAAACTGGTTGTAGGTATCAGATATGGAATAGTTGAAGGTGCTACTAATTTTACTTTATATCCTATAAGGTTCCCAACGCTTTTTATCGTAATATCTTTCGAAATTCCGTTTGAAGAGACTCTCACTACATTATCTCCAACAGAAGTTACATTTTGCAATTTCGATATAACAGCACCTTCTCTATTTGTGACAGCCGTAGTCAGACTTAAGCTCCCTGTTCCGCTTATTAAACTGTATGTAACCGCCGCATTACTCACAGGATATCCATTCACTTCTTTCACTATTGCCTTTATTGAAGATGAACCCGAGTTTGTTAATACAGTCAATGGATCCGCATTTGCTTCTATGCTTGAAACCACTGCGACTTTAAGTGTTAAGGTCCCGGAAACACTTCCGGAGGTTGCAATAATATCTACATCCTGCGCCGTCCCTGACGCTGTGTATGAAAGAGTAATCATACCTGTATACATATCCGGGGCTCCCGACACTATACTTAAACTGCCAACGGCAGGAGTTGTTGAAAAATTTATTATTGCAGGCGCACAGTAATCACCATTGCCTTCTGATTTAATAATCTTCCCGGCTAAATCAAAAAGATTAACGGTTATTTGCGTTGCAGAAGAAGGTACTATTACCGCGGGACTACAGGATATTCCTATACTACCATTTATTGATGTTGCAGAAATATCCGTCTTTAATCCTTCACAGCTGGCAGATATAACAACATTTCCCTCCTGCGCTGGAAGCGTTAAATATGTATATACTAATCCGGACGAATCCGTAACTCCGCTATTATTGCTTAAACTCCCACCTCCGGAGGTTATCGTAAAATTAGTTGTTTTGCCGGGAACACCTGCATATGATTGTGTTCGCAGAATAAATCCAAGCTTTACGATTGATCCGGATATTCCGCGATACATAGTAGCTGAATTCTGATTTGATAACTGATTATTACTCGATTGAAATGTCAGATTATAAATAATGCCGCTGCATGTTAACCTCACTACCGTATCTACTCCAACAGTTAATCCGGACATGCTAAGAACTACCGCACCATTTTTATCCGTAATCATGGATGACACACCGCTCCACTTCTGAGTGATATTATCAGTGTTTTGAACATACAATGTCCCGCTCCCGCTTATTACCGTACAGTTAACAGCAGCAAAAGGAATCGTAATTCCGGATGCATCTTTTACGGTTACTATTGGCATACTGGGGGAACCTACAGACGGGGAAACCGCCGGATTTAGAGATGCACTTAAACTATTTGGCGTTAAACCTTGAATAGTGAAAACCGTTGAAGCGCTATTACATATGATAGTTATCTTATTTGACCCGGACGCTGCAGTATAACTATTTTTGACCATTCCGTAACTGTCACTCGTTATCACGCTATACGCCAAAGTTCCCGCGCTGCTGCTATATGTTACAAGACTACCGCCTATAGAATTCATATCTGCGTCTTTCACATACGTTATTAAATCCACACTCGAACCCGCAGCACACTTTTCCGGACAATCCGTAAAATATATCTTCGACGATCCTGTGACTGTGTATACTTTTCGCAAAACAGTCAGTAGCTGAGAAGCAGCACCGCTTTTTATATCAGTCACTCCGCTATAACCTTCTTTATTGTTAGAATCTTTTGCTTTAATCTTTATTTTTTCCGTAATGTCATATGTTGCATTCGTAATATTTGTGCTTCCATTTATCAGCGAAGCATTAGTTATACTCAAAGTGCCGCTAAGTGTGCCATAAGTATTATTCCAAGGGACGACAGATATAGATATATCATTATTCACAGATACTGTATTTTCATATCTGTCCTTAGCTGTTACTACTACTGAAAAAGCTGTATTTATATTGCTTGTATCCGGAGTCACTATTGCATAATGATCGATATCTCCAACTATTATTGTTAAATTAACTATGGATGAAACCGAACTATTCAGTGTCTCCACTTTTATTGAAGTTACTCCCGGGACCGTACTTCCTATATACCCTATATTCGCCTTACCTGTGTTATCCGTAATTACTGAACTGGATTCTAAATTCCCTCCGCCGCTTGTTATGCTGCTTTTCAAACTTATTCCCGCGGCAGCATTACCTCCTGCATCTTTTGTCTCCACAAATATATTGCATCTTGTCCCGGCTTTTACACTATAACTTTCAGGTGTTAAGACTAAACTCCCTATCGTATTTGTTCTTACTATAACTTCCACTTTCTGCAAACTCCCGCTTGTTAATTCTACTACATTTATTTCATTTGATATTAATGTCAACCCAACTGCTGCCCCTCCGCTGCTATCAGTTGTAGCAATTGTACCGCTTAAAGTCCCGGCTCCCTGTATTCTTGTAAATGTTATAACCGTCCCGCCGGTCTTTATCTGATTTCCATATATATCCAGTACACTCCCGGTTATCGTTACAGTCTCACCTGAAGTTGCCTCTTCCTTACCGGATATATATCCTAATTTCGAAGGCTTTGTACTGTCCGCCAGTACTGTTATTACATCACTTAATCCAGTCTTCCCTTTTACATCCTCTGCTTTTATTCTTATCCCGTTTGTTTCTGCTTTCGTATATCCAATGAACGGGAAACCTACACCTTTTGTCATACTACTTATACTGTTTAACAACAACGTACTTGCAAGATTACTCGGATTATCCCCCGCAACCGCTTTTATATTAAGATTTATATTGTTTGTTGTTATCGGAAGTATAGTGGTTTCTGCCGCGTCACTATATGCCGTTATTGTTATATTTACCATCCCTCCGGCAGTTATAGTCAAGGGTGTGGTAAACTTATAATGATCCGGCGTTATAGCCGATATGCTTATCGTCCCCGCTGTCGCCCCGGTCTTTGTAAATGCAACTTGATTAATTCCCTCGTTAGATCCGGCCGTTAACACCGTCGTATACGAATTTGTTGTCGATGCCGGATTTACAACTCCTCCACCGGAAATTACCTGATAATTTATTGTCGAACCTAAAGCAAAACCTGCTCTCTTCCCGGTATTATCCAATCCATATACCGATATTCCACATGCATCTCCGGGATAAACAGCCGATACATTTGATTCCGCCGAAAGAGCTACTACAGTCGAACTGTTCGCCGGTGTCGCAAAATTTAAAATGGGGTATTTTATCCCTCCGTATGTATTTATTTTCCCGTCTATTGTTTTCGATATTACCCTGTAACCGTAGGTGGTGGAGCATTTAAGACCGCTTATAGTAACACTATGAGCAGTTACCAGACTGCTGTTTTCAGACGTTACTATAATATCAGACAATCTCGAAACATCAGTATATGTGAAAGTTGAATATCCTCCCCCAGCATACGCCGCATACTCTACCTGTGATGTTGTCGATACGCTGGTTGTCCATGTTATTATAGCTCCGGTTGTTGTAATGCTTACGGCAGCAGGTGATGTAATTGTAAAACTTCCGGCCGTTACCTCATACTCATCCGTATCCAAACTAGTTATATTCAGAGCATCTCTTTGCACTAATTTATATCTGTAATTGGTACCTGTAACGATGTTTGTATCGTTATATGTGAAATATAATCCTGTACCGGCATGTGTATATACAACTTGCCAACTGCCCGACGGTATGGTCTTTCTATATATATCAACTCCTTTGTTATAATTCCAATAATAATCTATGAATATCTTTTGAATCGCTTCACCGGAAATAGTTACACCTGTAGATCCGCTCGAGCAATACTTAAAATACGGTTCCGGCGTTCCTGTCTTTATCGTTACTAAATTCCCTATATCCGGAGTTATAACCTTCCCTGAGGATATAATAGACATATTCGCTTCACCGTCTTTATATTCAGTTCCGTTTTCCCTTACAACATCATAGTAACCTTTGTAAATCAACCCCGTTCCATCCAGCTTTTCCGTCTGCCCGGAAAGTATATCCGCCGCACCCTGCTGGTCTAACTTATATGACGCCCAATCTCCGCTTGGGATAAATATCTTAAAGTATGTCCTTCCTTCCTTTAGATACTTCCTTGTCGGCAATTGATTTAAACCGCCTATTTGATACTCACTTATCTCGTTTAATAATGCTGTATCGCTATAATATGTCACACACGCACTGTCTAACGTTCCTATATGTATCGGCTTGACATAAGGAGTCGTATACGTTGTACTTCCGGTGTCCATGGAAAATTTAACTGTTACAAGATTCTTTCCGTTTCCTTTATCAACAACTCTTATTACCTCTGCATTATGAGCAACATAACTGCTTGAATAAGGCATTAATATTTCCATAAAACAATTATCAAATGATTCCGTACTGTGATTCTTTACCTTGAATGCATTCACACTGGAAATACCGTCGTTAGCAGGTTTTCCGTCATAATATGTCGTAAATACAGATTCCATTGCAGGCCGGTAAGCTCCATAATATGTGCTGCCAAGTAAATTACTGAATACTACCTTATTATTCGAAACTTTTACTACTCTAAAATAGCCGCTATTGGCTGCATCTGAAAACATTATGCATGACGGGGTTACTACATACTTTGTCGGTGTTAATCCGCTGTTTGTCACACTATTATTTCCATAACTTAATGCTGCATTTATACCAAGCTCATCGCATAACGCCGGTATTTGATTCATATTGTCTTTATAATAAAATATTGACTTTAAATCCCCGGTTCCTCTTAATTCGTTTCTTATAAAATCTATCTGACTACTTCCTATCTTTCCGTTATCATCCGTGGTATCAACTCCTAAATACTTATGATTACCGTAAGAAAAACTAAAATATCTCGGACCCACATTTGTCTCATAACTTTTATGGGTATCGGAATTTACACCACCGTAACAATCCATCTCACCCGGAGTTACAAACACCGGAATATCCTTGCTCTTTAGCAGCTCAACCAAGCATTGTAGTAACTGCGTATCTCCATTACCCGTAAGATTCCCGCTTATCAATACAAACTCCGGATTAATTATTTTCACTTGATCTAATACAAGGTTTAAGTCGTTTCTATTCAAGGAATAACTCGGGTTGGTTATGTGCACATAATAATAATCCGTCTTAAATATGTTTATCACCTTGACTGATTTCGTTACTTTTTCCGTTTTTATGTTGTTACCCACTGACAGATCATACATTCCTTCTTTCGCTGAAGACGGGATACTTGCTGAAATTATCCAGCAACCTTTACTTACATCATAACTTGCGCTTATTGTTAAACTTATCGTTGTATTATACTTTACAAGACTTGCATTCCATCCGCTGTCAGACAAATTTCCTTTACAGGTTATTGTAAAATTAGTTCCGGACTGAACAATTCCGGGTAACGCCGTCTTTGGCGTTATTACAAGATCCGTACCAGGGGCGTCTTCTTCAAATACATATATATACCCGTTTATTCCCGTTGCTATTAACTTCTTATTTGCTATTATTACAGGACCTATGCTCACTTGATCAGGATTGTTCCAACTCCACTCTATCACTCCGGTATTTTTATTCAAGGCATATATCCAGCCCTTGTTATTAGCTTTCGGTCCCGCTGCAGTCGAGAAACCTTTCAGAGCTGCTGTTCCAAAATACACAATATCCCCGGATATCGCCGAAGTGTTATGATCAGAACAAGATCCTTCCACTCTCGTCTTCCACTTCAAAGTACCGTTTGAAGCATCCAAAGCAAAATAATACCCCTCGTTACTGCCAAAATACACTGTACCATTACTGACTATCGGGTCCATCCCTACATTTGTACTATTATCAATAACCATAGAGTTAGTAAATGTGTAACTCCATAAATCTTCACCTGTTTTTGCGTCTAAACAATATATGATTCCCTGATGAACTTTTTTAAAATCATCTGTACTTGTAAAACCTTCCGTACCAGCTACAAACACCTTTCCGTTTTCATACGCTGCAGATGTAGAATACTGCATATTCTTACCTTTTGACCAATTACTATATCCGGTTTCCGGGTTTATTCCATGCATTATACCATCCCAGTTCATAAACAATGTATTGCCGCCTATACAAGGGGTATTAAACATCCAACTCATGTACGTAGCAGGTAAAAATGGATAGGTTGTATCCATTTCAAAAGTTGAAGATCTGCCCCAGAAAGTATTAGTAAGAAACGAGTACGTCATATCAGAATTGTATCCGGGATATGGTAAGCACCGCGCTAGAACATTGCTTCCTTGTGATTCAGACGAAAATAAAGGATAATAATATCCATTAAACACAATACTCGCCCCAAATCCCGCATCCATACCGCTCCACGCTCTAACCACGGCACCGCTGCTTATTTCCAGCTGATACACCCCTCCATGCCCGCCTCCTACAAATACATATTCATTATTATTACCGCCAACGGCAGGGTAATGATCCCTCCCGTTATATCCAACACCCCAACTGAAATAACTCCACTTGCTTTCTAATGTATTTATATCGTAGCAAATATGCAATCCATGAAGCCAGGTGACATTTAAACGATCTCCATAGGCAACAAGCTTTCCGTAGTATGGATACCATTGAGAATGCACTTCTTCTTTTTTTATTTTTAACTTAAGAGGCAAAGCTAAAGTATCAAGGCTGGTTCCCGTATGCGAAACATCATGCAAAGCTGTAGGCCAATTGTCCGAATAACAAGGCGAATGAAGCAAGGATAGTACAAGAAGAGAAGAAAGAGGAAATATAAACAATAATTTTATTGACTTATGCAGATGAATAATTGTCTTCATCATATTTTTCCTTTTTCTTTTCCGCCACAAAGCTTTGGTGGCCCCGCATTAGGAGAGGTCTCACCACGCAAGTGTTATAGACTGCCCACCCAGGTGCCTGCGACCAGGCTCCTGTACCACTCGCTACGTTCGGGTGCAGTACCGAACCTGAAGTCTTAAATGGTTCATGGTTTTTTATCTTCTATATTTGTTATATTTGCTGTTCTTGCTTCTCTTACTTCCCTTGCTTCTTTTCCCTTCTTCTCCAAACTTTACAGAAAGCGATACTCTATGCGCGCTTCCTAAATCTCCGAAGAGGCTGAAGTTGTAATCCAGACTGCAGATCATTCCTTCCAGGTTTTGTTTTACTCCGGCTCCTACGTTTACATTATTTACGTCATAGCCAATCCCATAGCTTCCGCGGACGCTTACAAAATTATCATAGCAAT
>MFGV01000019.1 GCA_001778375.1 Candidatus Firestonebacteria bacterium RIFOXYD2_FULL_39_29 | reverse complement strand
CGATACATGGCTTGCTCCTTTGGAGTGAATATGCCATATTATATCATGTTAGTAATTTAATTGCGACACAGTCTGGATTAGTAATTGTTTAGTGCTTAGAATTTAAATCTTAGTTATTCATTTTTACTCTACAGGAGACGCCATGATTAAGTTTCGAGAGCCCTTAAGTAAGCTCATCAACGATCCTAAAAAGTTCACCAAGCATCTCAAGTTCCCGAAGCCTGATAAGATAAGGATCTACGACGATACCCTCCGGGACGGTGAACAGATGCCGGGGGTTATCTTTTCTCCGGAGCAAAAACTGCGCCTTGCGAAACTTCTTTCAAAAATGGGCATTCACACCATGGACGTCGCCTTCCCCGTTAACGGTGAGACGGACCAGAAGGCTCTTAAGCTTTGTGTTGCGGCGCAAAAGAAAGGCGAGATAAGAAAAGATGTTGAGATCCTCGCTATGTGCCGGAGTAATACTAAAGATATTGATATTGTCATTAATACCCTTGCAGAGATCGGAGCAAAACCGGATGATGTTTCCATTCTCGTCCTCTCCACCATCTCCGACCTTCATATAAAGTATAAACTGGGGAGAACTCTCTTAAGAAGAGAAGGCAAATCCGAAAAAGATTGGATGAAAACTCCTCTGGAATTTTACAGAGAAGCGAATACTGCTCTTATCTGTGATGCCATCAAATACGGCAAATCAAAAGGTATTAATAGGATCGAGTTCGCCTCTGAAGATTCTTCAAGAGGAAATATAGAATACGGTGTAAAATGGGCAAAAGCCTGCGTTAAAGCTGGCGGCACCAGAATGTGCTTTTCCGATACTTGCGGTGTTTTCACTCCCGAGTCAGTTGATTATTATATTCCAAAAATGGTTAAAGCCCTTAATGGTGTCCCTATGACCGCGCATTTTCATAATGACTTCGGTATGAGCGCCTTAAATACGGTGCGGGCGATGAGTCACGGCGCTTCTTATATGGGAGTCACAGCAAACGGACTGGGAGAACGGGCCGGCAATACGTCTCTTCACCAGACAGTTATGATACTGAAAGACCTTTACGGCGTAGAGATCCCCGGCTTCAGATATGATATGCTTCACGAATTAAGGCAGGAAGTGGAAAAAGCCTCCGGTATCTGCATACAACCCCATGAACCTATTATTGGCGAAGGCGTTTTCGCCCACGAATCCGGGATTCACACAGCCGGTATACTGATCCATCCTTCTATATATCAGGTAATCAGAGAAGAAGAAGTCGGAGGCAAAAGACGTTTTGTATTCGGCAAGCACAGCGGCGCCGGAGCCGTAGAAGACGTTCTTAAACAGAACGAAAAACTCCTAAAGTCAAAGGGAATCGAGATCACCGACGAACTCATAATGAAAGCCCTGAAAAAAGTAAAAGCCATCCGCGAATCGACCGCAAGGGATTATCAGGATATAGTTGATGACTATTACAAAAAATATAAAAATTTGGGAGTATCGGAAGAACAATTGCTGGAACTTGTCTTGAAGGGCCTTTAAGAAGGCACTGATGACACATCCGCCAGTCATAAAAGGCGGATCTTTTGACGAGATTTTAAAAGAGATGGCACGTATAAAGCGTTAACAAGTCGGAGCAAAATTTACTCCATTATACTGCTTTGAGGATTTATCTTATTTATGGACTTTTCTATAACTTTCGCCAAGGTTTTTGCATAGTTTATTGCTGTTGTAACTTGAAAAGTTGAAATGCCGTTTTTAGATTCGTATATGAAATCATGTCTCTCGCGCCTCATACGGCCCAGTTTACTGATAATATCCGAATACTCCTTTCCAATTTGAGAGCTCACATATTGTACGATAGTTTTATGCGTATTCCTGTTCGTCGGAAGATATCCATTCGCATACATTAAAGCCCTTGCATTCCTTAGCATTGAATGGTAGCAGATCGTATAAGCCCAGGTTTTGTCAGATTTCGCCAGCTTCTCAGCCGCAACAATATCTTTTCTTGATCTTTTCAATTGCATGTTTATTTGAAGAAAATCAGGAACTACTTTTTTTACGAGATTTTGTATTAAATATTCCTCTAAATTCATATTCGTCCCCCTTGAGCATTATTATTTTATCAGAAAAGATGCTCAAGATAAAGGGATCTTTTTCTCTCAATAAAGAAAGCAGCTCTTTTTGAGGAATTATCCTATAATTTATTTCTCTTTTAATTTTATTCTCAAGATTCTCTATTACCTTTAATAATTTGCTGTCATCAACAACTCCAACCAGGAAAATATCTATATCAGAAGCAGAGTTTTCTTTTCCTTTAGCATAAGAGCCGTATAAAAAAGCGAATTTAATCCCTTGCATTGTTATGATAACACTTTTAATTTCAGGGATCATTCCGGATGTCTTTTTAACTATGGATTTCAGCTCCGCATAAAGCGGATATTCTTCATTTGCCCGGAAATATCTTGCGTTTGCCCTGTATTCACTTTTTAAAACACCTTCTTTTGAAAGCGCTTCAAGAGCCTTTTGAAACACTCCGGGTTTTTTTCCAATAAGCCGCCCCAGCTCCTGCATATAGTAATCCCGGTCCGGCGAAGAATACAATATCCCCAATATTTTCCCCTTATTTCCCTTTAGATCTAACATATTCACCTCTGTATGCCCTATGCATATAATTGTATGCTTCAGGCATATTCATGTCAAGAGAAAACCGTTGTGATTAGCTTTTTATATGTTGGCAATAATTACCCTATAATACTGATTTGCCTTTTTAAAATACAAAGAATACGTACTTTTTTCTCTCGTTTTTCTTGGAATTTTGCCTGTCATTTCACCCCCGTGAAATTAATACTTTTATGGAAGCTTGCCTTTTAAAACTTTCCCTCCTTTTATATTAGCAATTATCCCTTTTTTTTCTTTCACTGCTTTCTTATATTCATACTCTGTCAGTATCAACGGTGAAAGTGAATTCCCGGTTTCAACAAGAAAATTAATACCGACATCCGAAAACTCTTTTTCGATAACCTTTTTATCCGCTTCACTTCTGCATAAGACAAACAGATCTAAATCGCTGTTGCCTTTTTCTGTCTTTTCAAATACACTGCCAAAGAGAATAACACATTCCGCTTTTTTTACAGCTTTATCAATATACTCCGCTTTCAACTTATCAAAAAGCTCTTTTTCTGCCTTGAACAACTCTTTTAATATATTTTTCATCAGAAAATGGTCTTCTTTGATTTTGTACACCATGGCATTCCCTATACTGCGCACGGAAACAAGTCCTTCTTCCCTTAGTTCCTGGAGATTAATATGGGCTTGCATAGCCGAAATACCCGCAAACTTCGCCAGTTCTCTGCCGCTTCTTTCGGTATCATCAAGCACCAGCCAGCGTAACAGCTTCACCCCTGTCTTCTTCGCAAATATATATTCTAACACATTATTTATATGCACATTTCTCCTATGTATATAATATTATACATAAGAACATACAGTACGTCAACACCTTTCTGTCTTTAGCTGTTATTTTGCTTTTACTTTATAAACTTTACAAACCTTAAAAACTTTATTAACTTTTTTTCAGCACTGCCGTTCTGCTTTCCACCATCTTAAACTTACCCGCTTCTTCCAGGCCGTTCTTCTTTGCTATCTCCAGGGTTTCTTTGAACTCGGTTTCAGTCACCCTGTGTTTGGGTTCGGCAAGAAGGAGGAATCCTTCCGGTTTTAGTCTTTTCTTTAGACTCAGGAACAACTTGTCCCTGTCAGGAACTTCATGCGCTACATATATTGCAAGGATGATATCTGCTTCTAATTCAATACCTATTTCATGTTCAGGATTATTTATAGTTATTATATTCCCTAATACACCTTTTTTATCCGCGTACTTGACAAGCATATCCAGCATCTGCTGCTGAACATCCACGGCATATATTTTTCCTGAAGTTCCTACAAGCTTTGCCGCAGGTACGGTAAAAAATCCCGGACCGGACCCAAAGTCCAGCAGAGTCATCCCTTCCTTTAAGTACGGTTTCAGTATCCTGTAAGGATTCTGGGTAAGCCGTCTTAAAAAGCCTATTAACTTCCCGGCGCGGCCGGCGCAGAAGATATCATGCTTATGTTCATGGGGCATGTGCTTTTCTCCAGTTTTATTATTTTTGACTTAATTATACGGCTGCATACTAAAAGATGTTGCGAGTAGCGGGTGAAGAGTTACGGGTGCTACATTAATGTGGTATTAATATAATAAAAACTCATTAATTTTAAACTTCGTACTTTCCGCCAAAAAGCGTTGGCGGATTTCGCTTCAGCTCAACGTACTTGCTAACCCTCCAACCATCTAAACATCCAAACCTCTACTCAGTCTCCCGTCTGTATTCTGTGACCTTTGTATCCTTTTTCTTCCACCGGCTCAAAAATCACGTCTCTCTGTTCTCTTTTTCCTTTCAGGCCTTTTTCTACGAAAATTGCTTTGCCGGTGAAAGGGTCGTAGCCGGTGTGGTACATCAAGGTTGAATACGTTGAAGGCGCCGGGGTAAAGACCTGTATCTGCTCGGGGGTCATTTTTAATTCTTTTCTTACGAAGGCCCGGAGTTCTTTCATATCGGTAAGCTCACAGCCGGGATGCGCGGCTATCATATAATACGTCAAGAACTGGTTCTTCTTATGCTTAAGATTAAATCCGTCAAATTGTTCTCTGAATTTCCGCAGATGGGCTAATTTTGTTTTTCCCATTAAAGCTGTTACTTTTTCCGTTATATGCTCGGGAGCTATCTTTAGCTGTCCTGAAACGTGATCTTTAACTAGTTCTTCCAGATACTCAAGGCCAAACTCTCTATCGTTTATTATCATGTCATAGCGAAGACCTGAGGCAATAAAGACTTTTTTTACCCCCGGTATCGCGGCAATTTTTCGAAGGAGCTCCATCTGGGGAAGGTGGCTTATATTTAATTTAGGGCAGATCTCAGGATAAATACACCTTCTGTCTTTGCATCTTCCCTCTTTTAATTTCTTTTTACACTCTATACCGTACATATTTGCAGTAGGGCCGCCTACGTCCGTGATAAAACCCTTAAAATTTGCCCGTCCGGAGATATTTTCTGCTTCTCTTATTATGGACTCACTGCTTCTTGAAACAACAGTCGTACCCTGATGAACGGCAAGCGAGCAAAAATTACACTCCCCGTAACAGCCGCGATGCGATGTTATGGAATATTTAATCGTCTCCATCGCCCTGACCTCGCCTTTTTGTTTATAATACGGATGAACTTCTCTTTCATAATCAAGGTCGTAGATAGCGTCAAGTTCCGGTGTCGTCAGGTTGGGTTGGGGAGGATTTTGCACAAGGTATCTTGTATCGTGTTTTTGAAGTAAACCCTTGGCGGTAACCGGGTCGGTGTTATCATAAAATATTTTGAACATCTCTGCAAATTTCTTTTTATCCGTCTTTACTTCATCGTATGAGGCAACTTCTATATAGTCCGGTTTCGCTTCACTTGACGCATAACAGATGCCTTTTATGTTCTTACAATCCTTTCCTTCCTTTAAAGCCGCCGCTATTTCTAATACCGCTTTTTCTCCCATACCGTAAACAAGAATATCTGCCTTAGCGTCAAAAAGGACAGAGCGCCTGATTGAGTCGGTAAAATAATCATAGTGCGCGATGCGCCGGAGAGATGCTTCAAGCCCGCCAAGAATTATGGGTTTTGTTTTTTTGAAGTTCCGCTTAATAAGGTTGGTGTACGCAATAACCGCCCTCTCAGGCCTTTTATTATTTTCAACACCGGGGGTAAAATCATCTTCCAGTCTTTTTCGAAGCAAAGCGGTATAGTTAGCTACCATGGAATCCACCGCCCCTGCGGTAACCCCCCAGAATAATTCCGGTTCACCAAGTCGTGTTATATCAAGAATTGAGGTCAAATCCGGCTGGGCAATGATCCCCACTCTAAAACCCGCATTCATAAGAACTTTGCCGATAACAGCAACGCCAATAAAAGAGCTGTCAATATAAGCATCTCCGGTTATCAGAATAATATCCAGAGTTTTCCAACCGATTCTTTTTACTTCATCTGCTGTTGTAGGTATAAACATTATTCATTATAACAGAAATAATAACTCCATAAAAGTCTAATGTCTAACTGTCTAACCCAAAAACCGAAGCAGAAAAATGAAATAATTAAAATTCATAATATCAAGTTTATAGGAATTTCGAGTTCGCTTCCACTTCCGCCACAAAGCATTGGCGGACAAGGATACAAACTATTTTATCTCTTGGTAAGGACTTCCTTTTCGTAAGTTTCTACTTCCTTTATCCACTCACTTCCTGAGGGTACGCCTTCCTGCTCGCAGAAATAATTCCAGACTGCGCCAAAGGGCATGGCTTTTAATTCTTCGGAGAGCGCGAGGCGTTTGAAATAGTCCCCGGACTCTTCGGCTTTAACAAGAGTGCTGGTCGGTTCAAGTAACGCGCATAGAAGGGATTTTTGAGCGGCTCTTGCGCCGATTACCCACGCGCCTATCCTGTTAATAGAAGCGTCAAAATAATCCAAGGCAAAGTGGGCTGTAGATAGAGCATTGTTTCTTTTTACTTCCGAGGCTACTTCTTTTGTAGCGTCATCAAAAAGGACAACATGATCGGAGTCCCAGCGAACGCCGCGGCTCACATGGATTAGTACTTCTTTCTGGAAAATCAGTATTGCCGAGATTTTATCCGCTATACTTTCGGTCGGATGAAAATGTCCCATATCAAGACAGAGCATAAGATTGTTCTTTAAGGCATACGAAGTGTAAAACTCCTGGGAACCGACAACAAAAGACTCGCTCCCTATCCCGAAAAGTTTTGATTCTACCGCATCTTTTATATATCTTGAAGAGAGTTTCTCCGAATATATTTCATCCAGAGATTTCTTAAGCGCTTCTCTGTAACCACGCTTGTCCGCGCACTGGTCTTTCATCCCGTCAGCTATCCAGAGATTGTGGACTGCGGCGCTCCCGAGTGTCTGCCCGAACCAGGCAGAGATCTCACGGCATTTTTTAACATGCTCCACCCAGAAAGCACGGATAGAAGCATCCTTACTGCTTAACGTAAAACCGGACTCCGATTTCGGATGCGAGAAGAGTGTTGCGTTAAAATCAAGTTTTAACTTCTGTTTCTTTGCCCAGGAAACCCAATCCGTAAAATTTTCCTTACTTATTTGATCCCTGTCATTTTTTTTCATTGTAAAGTTACCATATATAGCGTGCAGGTTTACTCTATGTTTTCCGGGGAGCAGTGAGAGCGCCTTTTCCAGATCATTTCTAAGTTCATCCGCGCTTCTTGCCTTGCCAAACCGGTTACCCGTTACCTGAATGCCGCCGGAAAGGAGCGAGCCCTCCTTTTCAAATCCGGAAACATCATCCCCCTGCCAGCAATGAAGAGATAAGCTGACTGAACTTAGTTTTTTTAATGCCCCAGCCGTGTTTACACCGAGTTTCGCATAACGTTCTTTTGCAAGTGCATACTCTTTTTTTATAGTCAAATTCATTTAAACTCCTCCGTACAAAATATTTTTAATTACTAAGACTTAAATTCTAAGCACTAAACAAACTTTAAACCAAGCACTAAGAACAAAACTATAAATTCTAAACAAAATCATCGAACCTATATTAAATATCTTCCTTTTTAGTGCTTAGTGACCTTAGTTATTGTTTAGTTATTAGTGCTTAATTCTTAGTGATTTTATTTGGCGGCTACTTTAATTTAAGATACTTCTCATACGCCTTCTCAAATCCACCGTTACTTTTCGGCATGTACACTTCCGGTCTGAATGACTTCTTACTTACCTCTCTTATATCTTTTAACGAACTTAATCTTCCCATCCCCATTGCCTGTACCAGGATATTTCCGGCTGAGGTTGCCTCGGAAGGTCCCGCAAAAACCGGAACTCCGGCTGCTTCAGCGGTAAACCTGTTAAGTAGCCTGTTATTGGATCCACCGCCTATAATATGGATACACTCCGGTTTTTTTCCTCTTAAAACTGTAATTTGCTCTATTGCCTGCCTGTAAGAAAGCGCAAGGCTTTCGAGAACAGTTCTGACGATCGAGCCTTCATCCTGCGGCACCGACTGCCCGGTTTTTCTGCAGTAGTTTTGAATTTCTTTTATCATATCCTTCGGTGCGAGAAAACACGGGTCATTCGGATCTATTACAGCGGTTAAAGGTTTCGCTTTTTCCGCAAGCTTTGTAAGCTCCGGGAAAGAATACTCTTTCTTTCTTAGAAGCATCCGCTTGACCTCCTGTACTAGCCAGAGCCCGTTAATATTTTTGAGGACCCGGAAGGTCCCTCCGACACCGCCCTCGTTGGTAATATTAAACTTTGCGGAGTTCTCATTAATGCAGGGCTTTTCCGTTTCAAAACCGATAAGAGACCAGCTCCCGCTGCTGATGTAAATAAAGTTATCCGTCTCCGCAGGAATTGCAGCTATAGCTGAAGCCGTATCATGAGAAGCAACCGCTATTACCGGCACACCTGAAGAAAGGCCTGTCTCGGAAGAAATCTCCGGAATTATTTTCCCGAGTTTTTCCCCGGGTAAAATAAATTTTTGCATAAGCTTCGGGTCAACACCAATATTATCTAATATTTTCTTTTCAAATCTGCCGCTTTCTGGGTTATATAATTGAGATGTAGTAGAGATGGTAAACTCCGACGCTTTCTCTCCTGTTAAAAAATAATTCAGCAGATCCGGAGTAAAAAGCAGGCTTTTTGCAGCTTTTAAAGTCCTGTCTTTAGAAAGAGAAAGGGAGTAAAGTTGAAAAACAGTATTGATCTGCATTATCTGTATTCCGGTAAGCCGGTAAAGCTCTCTTCTGGAAAGCAGTTTAAACAATTTTTCCGGTATATGATCCGTCCGCTTATCCCTGTAGGCTACAGAATTTTCTATAAGTCTTCCCTTGCCATCCAGGAGTCCAAAATCAACACCCCAGGTGTCTATCCCTACTCCCCTCGGGGCTTTGGAATATTTTGCAGCAAATATCCTGAAACCATTTTTAATTTCTGTATACTGCGATAATGTGTTCCAATAAAGCGTATCTTTTAATTTTACAGTTTGATTGGGAAACCTGTGAAGCTCGCTCAACTTGAGCTCATTTTTCCCGCTTATTTCTCCAACTACCGCTCTTCCGCTGCCGGCGCCAAAATCAAAAGCTAAATATCTTTCTACCGTCATTATTTATCTCCGTTGATACGAACTTAAAGATGTTACGAGTCGCGGGTGACGAGTTACGAGCAAAAGCTTTTTCACTCAACTCTCTACCCGTAACTTTATCAAATTTTATTTATCAATTGCAGGAGCAGCTTTACTTTTTCTCTTGAATTTGAAATATTTTCAAGGGTAATAGGTGCGGCATACCCTCCAAGCTCCACTTCTATTGTTCCATATCCGGCTATTAGACCGATAAAATTTCTTCTTATTGAAATATTTAATATCTTCGATACGGGTACATAGATCTCTTTTCTGACAAGCAAACCTTTTCTAATTACCAAATCATTTTTTGTAAGCGTATAGGATGTTATCTCCCTTTTTACGTGATAAAGCGCAAGAAGCAGTACAATCAAAAGATAAATGTATTTTGTGATCAAAAGGAATATCAACTCTACCCATTCACTCTTAACGCCTTTAAAAAACGAGGTTATCTGTGAGATAAGCAACGGAACAATTCCGGAGTAGAACTTTGCAACAACTATTACCGCACATATTGCCAGAACATAAATAAGAACAAGAAGAATCAACGACGGCTTTTCTTTAAATAATATATCCGGAGGAAGCTCCTCTTTTGCAAACAAATGTTTTATTCGGGAGAGCATACTTTTATCCATATTATAACTCCTATAAAAATCAATCACTAAGACTTAAATTCTAAGCACTAAACAAACTGAAAACCAAGCACTAAAAACAAAATTATAAATTCTAAACAAAATCATCGAACCTATATTATATATCTTCCTTTTTAGTGCTTTAACCTTAGTTATTGTTTAAAACTTAGTGCTTAATTCTTAGTAATTTTGTTTTACTCACCTAATACCCAGACCTCATATCTTCTTTTTCTCGTCACCCGTAACCCGCCACCCGTTACGTGCTTTTTTATTTATTCTCATTTTTACTACTTTTAGCCAGATATTTCAATATTTTTCCTCGACTCTCATCGTTTATCAGATTGAATATTACAGGTTTAAGATTCGAGAATTTCAACTGAGAGCGTATTACTATCCCATTCCCTGCCTTTTTCATAACAATTGCGGCATATTTTTCATTTTCAACAAGCCTTATGGGGGCCGTCATTTTTTCATAAGTCAAAGAACCTATTGAATTTTCCAGTATTTCCCCTGCTTTAAAGCCCATAACCTCCGCCAGCGGATTTTGCCCTGTAATAATAAGCTTTGAGATCTCCACTAAACTGAAAGTTATTTTATTTTTTGTTTTCAAGGCTCCGATCCTGAGGGTTATCTTATCCTTATCGACATATTGGGAAGAAAGAATATAATTGATTTCCAGGTGTTTATCTTTAACATTTTTTTTACCTTGCGACAGTCTTACAAACCCGGATTTTGCCCTGACTTCCAGATTTAGATCGTAACTGCTGACTGTTGAAGGTGCTTTTATTAAAATACTATGCTGGAGACCTCTTGCAACGGACAGTTCAAACTCACAATAACCGGAGTATTTTTTATCGGTTACAGATTTTTCCGCAACACCTTCCCCATCCTTACCCAGCTTTGAGTAAACTACCGCTTTTTTTTCTTTTTGCTGAGCTTTGTTATAAAAGTTAAAAGAATCCATTTTGTAGCTTTTTAAAGTCGTTTCCGTAAAATCATCGGAAGCCATCGCTCTTCCGCTTTTCCAATTAGCGACCCATTTGCCGCCGTCTAAGAGTTTTTCCAGCCATTTCGGACTAACCTCGTAACCTTCTTTTTGCGATGGTTCCGACATAAAAATAACAACTCCGCCCGCCTCTGTATATTTTTTAAACATATTTTGCATCTCCCAACTGTTCCAGAACTCATAATTCTTCCAGTGGAGGTTGCTTATGGAAAATACTTTGGGACCAAAGATTACCATTTTTGTTTTTAACGTATTATTTTTCTCGTCATATATCGCAGAATAAATATCCCCGGCAGAAAGAGGAAGCTGTATGTCTATAGCCAATACCTTATTATTTTTTGCAAGGGAATAATAAGTATTTTTATCATCTGCGGTAAGATACACAATGTCGCTTTTAGGATAGTAATTCCATCTTTTTTTAAATGTTTTAGGTGTTATTGCGGTTTTCATTTCGGCTTTTTCATATAATACTTCAATTTTCAATATTCCAAGTCCCGGAAGTTCTCTTTCTATTTTGCCGCTTTCTTTTAGAGCGTCTTCTTGATTGACCAAAAACGATTTGACGGTGCTTGCGACAAGATTTGTATCAATGGACACTTTTACAGATTTCAAATTCAGGTTTTTTACTTCGTAAATTCTTTTTATGTCTTTTCCCCTTTCTTCCTTAACTGAAAAATCTATTTTAGAATTATTAAGCAGTAATCCGTTGATCTCCAGTTTAGACATATTTGAAGGCAATTCCGGAGAAAGTTTAAAAACACCGTCCGACCCGGGTTTAAATCCTGTAAGATAAAAAAGCAGAGCATCTATATTTACTCCACCCTCCCACGGTCTGACCCTTCCATAAGAACCGTCTCCCCAGGAGGGAACGATCCAAACACTCCCGTCCCCGTAATAAAGCTCGGAATAATCTCCCGAAGGTGACGCGCATTTTAGCAAGGCCTCATAAGCCTTTTCTTTTAACGGATCATTTAATATTGCCAAATTATATAAAAGCATGCCGGGTACGAGCCCTGAAAAAAGTTCTACCCCGGGAGTCGTCTTCATTAAAAAATTGTCTTTAAGCAGATAAGAAATTGTTGTTTTTGCCGATTTAACAGCTTTCTCATCTTTCTCATCCGCATAGCCGACCCATAAAGGATTAAGACCTATATTCGAGTGGGGCATCGCATATCTGTCTGAAAAAAGCGAGAGCGCGGGCGAATAGTAACCTTCTTCTTCCATCCAGTAATATTTATTTGTAGCCGCTCGAACTTCATACGCCTTTTTTTTCAACTCTAAAGCTGTCTTAACATCTTTAAAAGCAGCCGCCATTTCAGCCATATTTTCCGCAGCCGCTACCCATTCAAATCCCGAATCGGCAGAATCAGCCCGGAGCCCTATATAGTAATTAGGATAGCCAAGCAGTTTAAACGTCCTGTTTTGAAGTGTCCACATATAGGTCTCATCAGTTTGAAAAGGAAGCCTTCCGGTTTTAGTTAAACTCTGACCGTCAAGGCACCTCATTAGAAAAGGAAATCTCTCTTTAATAAGTTCAATGTCCCCCGTATAAAGATAATACCAGTAATACTGTTTAATGATCCAGCTTGGAATTTCCGCAGCCGGGACACCTACCAATTTCCAGTCAAAATCACTCTCATTGTTCTTAGTTTCATCTAAAGCGCAAGTTACCCCGGCACAACCCGCGACAAAACCGGCATGCCGAGCGACTTTATAGAAAAAATCTAGTATTTGTTTGACCTCTTTAAATCTCCCGCTTCTAAGCATTAATAGAACGGGACCGTTGTTGTCTCTTGCCCAGGTATCAGCATACCCATACACGGGAGAGAATCCGCCGCTATGTGACTGCTGGCATTTAATGATCATCTTCTGGGTCTCAATAAGATAATTGACCAGGATATTATCCGTGGTAAAAGCAGTAGAGGACGCAAGCCATTCATCCCAATATTGTTTTGTCGGCTCCAGAAGTTTTGAACCGTCTTTTTTGATAAGCTCCGCTGTCTTGGAAAGACCGCTCTCTTCCAGATCTGCGGCAATATATCTGATATCACTGAACTCTTCATTTGAATTTAAAGCAAAAGCAACAGAATAATCATTACCTTTTTCCAGCGACGCTTTTTCAGAATGATAAACAAAACCGGAACGGTAAAATTTTTTGATATCACCGTTAAACTTGGCATTAAAACATTTACCACCATCCAGAGTTGTTTTTACGTTCTTTTCCAGTATCAGGTACTTGAACACTAATTTGAGATCTTTTAACGGTGCTCCGGAAATATTCTTAACCGAGAATATTCTTACAAGCGCTTTTATTCCCGGCGGAGCAAAATCTATATTCGTAATTTCCACTTTATCATTAATTAAACTGCTTATAATAATATCTGCACCTTTTACCCAGCGTATGGTTTGCTTATGAAGCTTTACCTTTTCTCCATCAATCAGGCATTGCAGCTCTTCCCGACCTAAAAACGGTTCATCATAATATGGCCCGCAAATAAAATTCACGGAGGAGACGGGATCGAAAGCTCCAAGACCTCCAAAAACCAGTCCATTTCCTATGGGATAACAACCGGCTTTTTTTCCGGTAATAGGAGAAGTATTTGTATCGTAAGTTTCCGTAAAGCCGTAAGTAGTATTTAACCACGGATAGGTTTTAAGCTCTTCAAACGCATAAAAGAACGCAGGTAAGAGCAGGAAAACAATGAAACTAGCGTGCAGTCTTAAGTTTTGCTTCATAGAAATAATTATCTTTTCCTTCCTTAACAGGTGTCAGTTCAAACTTATCCTTAAAAAAACTGATAAATGAATCTTTTTCCAGCGCTTTGTATCCGGCGTTAATATCTTTAAAATCCTTTGCCCGAAGGACATCTTTATGCAGGAAAACCTTGTGCTTTTCTTTTATCTTATCACTAATTCTCTTAGATATACAGGCATAAAACCCGTCTGAATTCGTTTTATATTTTGTAGAAAGCCAATAGATGGAAATAAAATCCTGCGAAAAGTAATAATTCAAATTAACCCGGAGTGCGTCCCATCCCATAATAATGACCAAGTCTTCAGGCCCTTCCCGCACGGCACTTAATTGTTCCATTGCCATTTTATCGAAATTTTTACCGGGATCGGTCTTAGGTAATATTAAATTGTAATAATTATAATTTGCAAAAACAAGAACAACCGCAGCTGATAAAACGGCAAGACAGGAACGCAATATGTATTTAAATATTTTATTCCCGGCTATGTTCCAGATGATCCCAAGCGGCAAAGAAAATAGTATTATCGAGAGAGGAAGTAGCGGAAGCCAAAATTCCAGATTTCCCGGTTCCCACCATATAAAAAACGGAAGATACAGAAGCAGCCATACTGCGGCAGCTGCCAATATTTCTTTCCATTTTTTAAAGATCAGGAAAGAAAAGACCGCAAAAAACAGAAGAATAACTTTTATCGAATTGACAAAAATATTCAGCGCTTCATAGTTGTTTATTTTATAACCGTAAAATTCCACCCTGCCTTCAACAAAACCGATATACAGAGCTCTTACACCTTCTTTAGAAAGAGATAAACTTTGATCGGTAAATTCTCCCCAGATACCCAGGTTTACATAACCGGCAAGCCAGGCCAGATACCTGTCCCAAGTCGTACAGTAAAATACTTTCCAGCCGACATACCAGTACAAACCTATTACGATTGTAAGAAAGAAAAGGATGTAAAGCAAAAGGTAAGATGTTTTTTTTAAAAAAGTTTCTTTCTTAAAAACCATCAAGACTAAAATGACCGCTGCAAACATAATATTTGTTTGATGACAAAATACCGCAATACTGTTCGCTGCAGCTATACCAAGTACTAATAGAATATTTTGCCAATGTTTGAGGCTCTTTTGATAAATAAATATAATTGCCAGCAAAAAGGTAAAAAGGAGAAAAGCGGTACCCATAACTCTAACCCCGCCAAAAGTACTGCAATACCAATAACCATTGGAGATCATCATAAATATGCCCGAAACAAAAGAAAGAAACAAGCTTCCGGTAATGTACCATATAGTAAAGAAAAGAATGCCGACTCCTACAGCGCCAAAAAACGCATTAAATGTCTGATTAACGATCAGCGCCCGTCCTTCATAACCATTAGTTTTCAGAAGATCATACACGACCCATTTGAAATAATTATATAGAAGATGGTGCGCGTGGTATATTTCGCCCCAGGAGTTCTTTTCTATGCATTGAGAATATGAAATAGAATCATGATCAAGTACAGCTGTAAGATTATTTACGTAAAAGACAAAAACAATCCCGGCAATTAAAATAGAAAGCGCCAGAACAAAAGCAATAAAACGCGGTGTTTTTTCCTTACTATTTTTATCTATAAAAGACAATGTTTTCCTCTCACCCTTGATATCAGACTGAGTACATTTTTCTATTTAAAATGTATTTTACCACGTATATGTTTTTTATTGAAGTATTTTCGATGACATCAAATAGGTTAAAATTATCTGACTTTCTTCCACAAAACAAGGAAAGAAATTGCAAACATGCACGTTGCTGCGATAAAAACATAACGGGGGTTTCCCGTATAAAGAAAACCCGTAATCGGACCTATGGCAATTGAGGGAAGCATAACAATTGTATTGTAAGCTGAAAGAAGGCGGGCACGGTCTTTCTCTTTGAAAGCATTAATAAGCCTCGCATCATACAATGGGCGAAAAAGCGCTAAACCTGCGCCATAAGTCATGTAAGAAAGTATTATGAAAGTCATACTCTTTGCCGGAGCGAATATATAAAAAGCAGAGGCAATAGCATTTAGAATAATTCCTATACCTATATATTTTAAATAATTATGTTTGCGGATCAGGGGGACAAACACTATGATAGCAACAGCAAAGGATATTGCAGAAATCATAGGAAAGACCATTATGCTCCATTCTTTAAAAGCAGCCGCCTTTGTATCGGCAAGAAAGATAGAATTAAAAGAGGTCCACATGGTAAGTGCGCATAAAAAAGTAACATTCACGACTCCATACCAAAACAGATCTTTTTTCCCTGCAAGATATTTAAAAGCTTCCCGGAATCTTCCGGCTTCAACAAAAATCTTAATAGGCTTTTTTTCTTTTCTTGCCTTCTCCCCAAGTTTGGTTTCAGTCATGTGCTTCCATCTGTAATATATTGCACCGGAAGTCAGAACTGCGGAAATAAGGTAAATAACCCTGCTTGCTTTATCAAGTCCGTAAAATTTTATCAGTAGTCCTGCAACGGGTAAAAAAAGCGCTCCGCCGTTTAACAGCATGTGCACGACAGCGTAGATATTTGATCTTTTATTTTTCGGAATGCCTTCCACGAATAAGCAATACCAGGAAGGCGTTGTGATCATTAACAGATTTTGCATTATGATAGCAGGTATCACCCACCAGATGTTTTGAGCAAAAGCAAAAACAAGTACGCTCAGAGGCCAAAAGAGCGTAAAAATATCCAGAATTCTTTTATGCCCGTACCTGTCCGCTAAAACCCCGCCCAAAAGCTGGGCAAAGATCTGAACGATAATGGCGATACCTATGATATTGCCATACTGTAAATTGCTGACACCCAGAGATAAAATAAAAAGCGATTGATAAGCGCCCAGCCAGGCGGAAGGAATTGAAAATCCGGGATAAGTAATGATCATTACTCTCGCATTTCCCTTAACCGAAGCAAAAAGCTCTTTGAGTTTTAAAGCAGGATATCTTATTACACTCTTAGAGCCGTCAATCAGAAAATCAATAGTGCTATTTACCTCTTCAATAAACATAGCTTATTGTATAGTAAAAGCATGTAAAAGTAAACTTTCCCATATAAAACAAAAGGGACAGAAATTTTATCTCCGTCCCTTTTATTTTATATTAAACATTGGCGGGTGCTTTTTCCCGCCTACATTAAATTGTCATTTGTCATTCGTACTTTGTCATTAGTTTTTATTAGTAGGGCTGCCCCCCACTCCAATTCGGTACTCAAGGGGTGAAACGGAGCAGGCAGAATAGGCAGCCCGTAAGGTAATGATATAGTATATTAAATATACTTGTATGATTTTTATCAGGAAGGCATTTATGTTGCTAGAATAAGGAAAATGCTCGTATTGCGATTTAACATGGGTTGCTAAAATTTTACTTTTGTCATGTCGGTTTTGCCTGCCCACTACTCTTTTTGGAGGTAGCAGGTATCCAGCGTCTTTAAAAGCAAAGACACTGGGTACTGAATCAAGTCCAGGATGACAATATTTATTGCACTTTTATATTTTTGACAGCCAATAGAATATGTTTCATCAGATCAATAGGTGATGGAGGATCCGCATAAAATCGAGATCTCGCCAAAACGATATTCTTTAATTAACTTTAATATTTTTGACGGCAAGAAGGATGTGCTTGATCAAGTCAATTGGTTTTGGCGGACATCCCGGGACGTGAAAATCTACGGGGATTATTTTGCTTACCCCGCCTTCTATATAGTAAGAACCTTTAAAAGGACCGCCGTCAAAGGCACAATCACCGGCGGTAATTACAAATTTTGGAGTCGGCATCGCGTCATAAGTTCTTTTAAGCGCTACTGCCATATTTAGTGTGACCGGACCTGTAACAAGTAAAGCGTCTGCATGCCTTGGGGAGGCAACAAAATCCACTCCGAACCTTTGGATATCATACAAAGGGTTTGTTGTCGATATTATCTCTGATTCGCAGGCGCCGCAGGAGCCGGTATCAACTTCTCTTATATGAAGCGACCTGTTAAATTTCTTTTGTATCTCTGATTTTAGAGCTTCACCGATCAAAGTCAGTTCTTCCGTTACAACACCTTTTTGTATCCTGGATTTTGCGATATTATATATATTGTTCACAGATCCCCTCCCGAATACGAAAGGTCAAAACTTTTATTGCACAGCGGAAAGTCCGGCACAATGTTTCCTAGCACACAGTAAGAAAGTCCCTGCCAGTTATTAAAAGAAGCATCAACTATTTTGCAACGCTCAACTTTGCCGTCGTTGTCCAGCTTTACCCAGTAAATAACCGGCCCGCGGAATCCTTCACAACATCCGACTCCCGCTCCTTCTTTCACCGCAGCATCTTTTTTTTCTTCCGACTTTTGCTCTGCTAATAAATTCATGAACTCTTTTATCAGACGGAGAGAAACGCTGACTTCATCAAAACGCACATTCAATCTCGCCAGCACATCACCTTTTTCCTGCCTGGCAAGCATAAAAGAAGTTTTCATGTAGGCCCCGGGAAACACAGTCCTTAGATCCGTTTTTATTCCCGTTGCTCTGGCGGCCAATCCCGTTATTCCAAAATCCTCCGCAGTCTTACGGCGAAGCAGCCCTGTCGTGTCCACCCTGTCCATAAAGGAAACGGAGGAAAAAAGTATTTCTTTAAGTATTTTCATGTCTTCTTCCGCCTGCTCCAATACTTTAAATACTTCCGCCTGTTTACCGGGTGAAAGAGCAAGCTCGCAGTTTCCAAAAGCGTTTATTCCTTTTAAATACCTGTGGTTTGAAAGTTTTTCGTTTAATCTTAAAATATTTTCCTTTATTATGGAAGCAAGCGCCGAAGGGTACGAAAAAGCCACATCTACGGCCATTCCTCCGATATCATTAACATGATTATAAATACGCTCCAGTTCCAGGCAAATACTTCTGAAATATTTCGTTCTTTCACTTACCGGAATACCGCAGGTTTTTTCAACCGCAAGCGTGAAAGCCAATCCGTGAGCAAAAGCAGAATCTCCAGATACACATTCGGCAAGCTTAAGAGAATCCTGCACCGTTCTTCCTTCAAAGAGTTTTTCCACTCCCCTGTGAGTAAACCCGAGCCGGAGCTCCAGATTTATTATAGGCTCTCCCGCAACGGAAAATCTAAAATGCCCGGGGCCGATTATTCCGGCATGCACTGGCCCGACGGGCACTTCAAAAACACCTTCTCCTTCTATTTTATCAAAGACATATTCTTTTCCCGTGCTGCCTGTTTTTTCCGGTCTTATAAAATCCTTTCTTAAAGGATAATAACCTTCCGGCCAAACCTCTTCATGCAGGCGAAAACGCCTTTCATCCGGGCTCCCTTTGGGAATTAAACCGAACATCTCTCTGATCTCTCTTTCGAACAGCTGCGCGGAAACAATATTTTTTGAGAGAGAAGGGAACTCCTTCACTTCTTTTTCCACATCCAATACGGCAAAGATCCATTTCTTGACCTGTTTGCCAAGGAAGCCGCAGTAAAGAGTATAAACCCCGAGGTCTTTTGTGTTATCCTCGGCAAAATAGATCATTACAGGCGATAAAAGCCCCCGGTGAAGAAGAAGGCAGGTATCCAGATAATTTTCATGATTTGTTTTGATATATATTTCTTCGCCGGCTTCACGGATAAGCTCTGCCGCAAAACCGCTTTTTTCTATGAAGCTTTTTTTAAATTCGTTATAGTTCATAATCCGGCTCCAAGTATAACATCCGAAGCATTAGAAATAACCGTGCTGACAAATTCCGGTAAATGCACTCCAAAAACAAGCATTATTGCTATTATTACTCCGAATAACACTGATATATCCAGGGGTTCCCTTGTTTTCTCAATATTCCCCGGTTTTTTTCCGAAAAGCATTCCGCCAAACTGGTAGACAAGAGCCCCGAAAGTAATTGCAAGAAATAAAAGCACCGCCGAGGCGCTGTAATAATAGCCGCCTTTAAATCCCGCCATTAAGATCGTAAATTCACTCATAAAAATAGAAAACGGAGGCATTCCGGCAAGAGCAAACATACCGATAAAAGCAGCGGTAGCCGCCAGAGGAACAGTTTCGAGCGCACCCTTGATCTGGTTAATATTATTTGTACCGTACTTTTTAATAATATTTCCAGAGGAAAAGAACATAAGCCCCTTGGCCAGTGAATGATTTAACGCGTGAAAGAGAGCGCCAAAAATACCGATCTTTCCACCAAAATAGAAACCGACAGAGATCAACCCCACATGCTCGACACTTGAGTATGCCAGAAGTCTTTTTATGTCCTTCTGGACAAGAATAAAAAATGCCGCGATACCTAAAGAGATCAAACCAAAAAGCCCCAGTATGTTGCCGCAAAAGGAAAAGCCCACGCTGCCTGCCGCAATAATTAAGAATCTTATGATCGCATAGATAGAAGCTTTAAGAAGCACTCCCGATAATAAAGCGCTTATCGGAGAAGGCGCCTGGCTGTGCGCGTCCGGCAGCCAGTTATGCATGGGAGCAAGTCCCGCTTTAGTACCGAAACCCACCACTATAAAAATGAAAGCGGCTTTTACCACCATAGGGTTAAACAAACTCCTGGCAGAATTCAATTCAGTCCAGTTAAGACTTTTTATTCCGGCGTCTGCCGTGGCAGTATACGAAAACAGTATTATTCCAAAGAGAGCCAGGGTAATGCCTACGGAACAGATAATTATATATTTCCACGCCGCCTCAACCGAAGTTTTATTATTTCTATAACCGACTAAGAATGCGGAAGCCAGGGTCGTTACTTCAACCGAGACCCAGAGCATTCCAAGATTATTAACGGTCACCACAAGGTACATTGAAAAAACAAAAATATTGAAAAGGGCGTTGTAAAACCCTGTATTTTCCTCATCTTTAAAGTACCACTTTGAATAGAAGGCTGAAGCAACGGCGGAAACAGAGATCAACAAAAGAAAGAAAGCGCTTAAAGCATCCGCATAAAAGAAATTTAAAACGGTAAGAGGACCGTTTGTTGTAATTTTAAAACAAAGAAGCAAAGCAAAGAACGAGGCAAGAACCTGTCCCCATAGTGTGATCAATCCCGCAGCTTTAGGTTTCTTTACAAAGAACGAAACCGCTGCGGCAATCAAGAGAGTTATGAATAATATTATTATTTCCATCTCAACCCTTCAGCTCATTTAATTTGTCAGCGTCTATATGGGTAAATAAACTGTTTATCCTGTAAACAAATACTCCGAGAATTATTACGGCAACAAAAACATCAAAAGAGACCGCTATCTCTACAAAGAACGGGACTCCGTCAGTTATAGAAGCACCGGCAAGAAATATCCCGTTTTCCATTATAAGAAGCCCGACCACCTGGGCCAGAGCTTTCATTCTGAAGATCATGATAAAAACCCCAATCAAGGTAACGGAGAGAGCTATAACCAGAGCGGTTTTTGCTTCCTTCTCCATAGCAGGCAGGAAATTACCTATGAAATAATATGCGATACCGACAAGAGCCACGGCTATTAATATTGAAAGCGCCGTATTTACGAAAAGGCCGAGTTCTTCCGATGTTTTAATTTTTTTTACTATCCTTCCGAGAAAAGCCGGAATAGCTATAACTTTCATTACAAGAATAAGCCCGGCAACAATATAGAGCTGTATACTTCCGCTTTTTAATGCCTCAATAAGTATAAGAAGAAAAAGAAGAAACGATTGCAGAGCAAAAGCAGTGACAAGCGCGGAAAATCTTTTTACAACAGTCATCATCAGAGATATAACAAGGATTCCGTATAGCATCATTTCCATATTTGATCACACTCCCATAACAACGGCAATTACCGCCGCAAAAGAAAGAATAAAGGAAAATATCAGGAAATCCACAGCGCGGAACAGACGCATTTTAGCCATGAACACCTCCAGAAGAGCAGTAACTACAAGGACAACAAACAATTTGACTATATACAGATCCCAGCCGCTTCCGGGAATAAAGATATTAGCAAGTAAAGAAATTAGTATAATTTGTTTAATATACCCGCCAAGTTCTATCATCGCCAGGGATTTTCCTGAGTACTCCAGGATCATCGCTTCATGTATCATTGTAAGTTCAAGGTGCGTCTCCTGATTATCCACCGGTACCCGTGAAGTCTCTGCAAGCAGTACAAAATAAAAAGCCAGGCCCGCGCAAAGCATGGATACTTTAAAGACAGCTCCTGATGCCATAAGAGAGCCGATTCCGCTTCCCCCGGCGTTTAAAGACGCCGCAAAGAGCGCGGTAAGAAGCGCCGGTTCCGCAAGAGCTGAGATGAACATCTCCCGGGAAGAACCCATCCCCCCGAAGGCGCTGCCGGCATCAAGTCCGGCAAGAGCAATGAAAAATCTCCCGAGACCGAAGATAAAGACAATAACAAAAACATCCCCGATGCCAAACAGCCGTACTCCCGGAAAAAAGAAAGGCGTTAAAAATGCTGCGGCTATTGAAGCCGTTAAAACAATGTAAGGCGTTACTTTAAAGATATACGAAGTATCTTTTGAGATAGTCTCATCTTTTTTAATTAGTTTAGCCAGATTATAATAAGGCTGCAGTATGGGAGCCCCTTTTCTCATCCTGGCATTATTCTTGATCTTTTTTATGAGACCGCTCATTAAGGGCGCCAGGATAATTATGAGTATAACCTGTAAAAGCATTTTCATTAAAACCTCTTTAAAAATATTATCAGAAATATTACGGCAAGAAAAATATACCCTATATACAGATGAATACTTCCATATTGTATTTTTCTTATTGACTCCGAAAAACTGAACAATCTTTTTATTATCGGCGAGTAAAAATACTCCGTAAATAATTGTTTTGTAAATATCTCATATTTAAACGATTTAACATGATAGTAAGAATCTCTTACTTTCTCCGTCTTCTTATAAGGCCTTAAAATAAAATTAAACGCCATCCTTAAAGGTTTGGAAAAGCCTGTAGCGGTATATTGATTTCTCGCTGTCAGCCCGTAATAACCGCAGTCCCATGTACGTCCATAGGTTACACTCCTTTCTCTTGATATTATTCTGACAATTATATAAACAATTATGCTGACTGCAAGAACAAGTAAAACCAGGAGCAGTCCGTTAAAATGAAATGTTCCCTGAGGTGAAAGCGAGAGCAGTCCGGATGTCAGCTCTGATCCTGCACTCTTGAATCCTGAAATATCAGCGGTTATTTTTGCCAGTAACTTAAAAACCGGAGCGGCAAAAATACCAAAAAGAAGAGTCAAAGAGGATAAAAATATAAGCGGTGTTTTCATCGTCCAGTCAAAATCCTTCCCCGCCTCCGCTTTTTTTGATCTGGGAAGCGCCAGGAAAGAAATACCAAAAGCTTTAACAAAACAGGCCGCGGCAAGCCCTCCGGTAAGAGCAAGAGCTCCGGCCAGCAGAGCCAGAAATACTTTCATCTTGCCAAAGAGTTCTGCAGGCACCGAAACAGCACCGGAAAAAAGAGACTGAAGCATCAACCACTCGCTTACAAAACCGTTAAAAGGAGGGATTGCTGATATTGCAAGCGCTCCTATTAAAAAGCAAAACGCGGTGACCGGCATTAGTTTAATTAGCCCGCCCAGCTTTTCCATGTTTTTCGTACCGCAGGCCTTGAGCACGACACCGGAACAAAGAAAGAGCAAGGTTTTAAATATCGCGTGATTAATTATATGATAGAGCGCGGCGGAAAGAGAGAGAACAGCCAGAAGCGGAAACTGCATATTCAGAAAGACCATATAACCGCCGACCCCGAGCATTATTATTCCCATATTTTCTATACTGCTGTAGGCAAGCATCTTCTTCAGGTCTTTTTCCATAAGCGCGTATAAAATACCGTAAACAGCGGATACACCTGCGATAACAAGAACAAGATTTCCCCACCAGAGCTCACTTGCTCCCAGAATATAAATAACAAATCTGATAAAACCATACACGCCCAGTTTTATCATCGCTCCGGACATTATTGAAGAAATATGGCTGGGTGCTTCCGGATGGGCGTAAGGCAGCCATATATGGAAAGGAACAAGCCCTGCCTTAGTGCCAAAACCTATTAAAAAACAAAGGAATATAACTGTTTTAATATTTAAGGGCAGGTTTAAACAGGTTTCTTTCATTAATATAAAATCAAACGAACCTGAATAAAAATAAAGGATCAAAAACGCCGTCGTAATAAAAGCAGTTCCGATGTGGGTCATTAGCACATAAATAAGTCCGGCGTTAACCGCTTTTTCTTCATGAGAGTCAAGTGTAACCAGAAAATAGGAAAGAAGAGACATCGCTTCCCACGCAAGGAGGAAAAAAAGGGCATTTGCGGAAAATACTACAAGGAGCATTGAGATTACAAAGAAAAATAAAAGGATTTGAGCAAAAGAAGCCCTCCCGCGTGAATACAAACCTTTCATGTAACCGGTCGAATACAACGCAGATGGTAGAGCAACAAGCAGTATTACGACTCCGAAGAAGATTGAAAGTGAGTCAAAAGAAAGCTTCCAATCCACCGTCAGAAAATCCAATAACCCTTCTTTCTTTTAGTCCGGGCCTTTCAGGGTTTTTAGAAACAAAAAGTCCCCGACAGATGCGCCCTTCTAAAAATGAAATTCGTATCCGGAATACTTACTTCTTTACTTTATCACTGTTACAGAAATTTTTCAAGAAAAATGTAGTTGCTCAATTTTCCGCCTGAGGCTGCCTGTCCGCCAATCTTTAAGGAGGGAAATCAGGCAACTACCAGTTAGCGCAGCCTTATAAAGTCGTGAGGTTTTGCTTTAACGTTAGTAACGTGATAACGTGTAACGTTTCAACGTTTTTCATATTCTCTTACCGCATTTAAAAATATCTCGCCGTAGTCTCTTAATTTTGCTTCCCCAATGCCGAAAATGGTTCTTAGCTCCCCTTCAGTTTTCGGTTTCTTTTCTGCCATTTCTTTCAAGGTCCTGTCCGAACAGACAATATACGACGGCATGTTCTTCTTATCAGCAAGAGCTCTCCTTAGGCGTTTTAGACTTTCAAAAAGACCGATTTCCATATTTGCATAATCAGATTCCAGAGCAAGTTTTTGTTTCTTTTTAATTACAGCTTTTTTCTCTTTTTCCAGTATCCTGGTTAATTTAGGACTCTCCTGACCCGAAAGGATTTTCAGGCCCTCTTCCGTTACGGAAAGGGTCAGATACTCTCCGGATCTTCTTAAATATCTCTGAGCAATTAACTGGTCTATCATAGACCTGACTGCGCGTTTTGTTTCTCCTTTTAATGTTCCATAAAACGGAAGAGTGTGATGCCCCCATCTTTCAATACCTTCAGTAGTATTTCCGACCAAAACATTCGAAACATGCTCCGCGCCAAAACGTTCTTCCACTCCAAAAACACCTTCTATAATGCTTTTCGCAAATTTGTCTGATTCAGGAAGTGTTCCGACTTCGTCCAGACAAAAATCACAGGAATTGCAGTTTGTCTTCGGATAATTCTGCCCAAAATATTCCGACAAGTAGCGATGCCTACAAACCGGCACGTTGCTAAAATTATACATCTCTCCAAGTTTTTTATGTGCACTCTGTCCTGAAAAAGATTTTTGGAATATATATTCCCACGTTCTGTAATCGGCACCGGAATAAAACATATAGCAATAGGAAGGCAGACCGTCTCTTCCCGCACGTCCGGTTTCCTGCTGATAATGCTCAACCGACTTAGGCATCGCCGCGTGAATTACAAAACGAATATTAGACCTGTCAATCCCCATACCAAAAGCAATCGTCGCCACAATAATACTTACTTTTTCCGTTAAAAAAGCTTCTTGATTCTTTTTTCTTTCAACATCCGGAAGCCCGGCATGGTAAGGAAGATTTATATAACCTTTTTTATTCAAAACCTCAGATATTTTGTCAACATCCGCCCGTTTTAAACAATAGATTATTCCCGCTTCTTTCTCATGCAGTTTTAACGTTTCTATTATTTGTTTAATTCCACCCTCTTCTCTCTCCGACATTCTGAATGTAAGATTAGGCCTGTCTACTTTCCCCACATATATATGAGGGCTCTCCAGTTTTAACTGGGCCAGAATATCTTTTTTTACTTCTTCTGTTGCCGTAGCGGTAAAAGCATGCACCTTAACTCCGGGAAAAAGCCGTTTGATAGCGCTCAACTGCCGGTACTCCGCCCTGAAATCATGCCCCCACTGACTTATGCAATGTGCCTCATCGATAACAAAGTAGGGAACCTGAAGAGTTCGAAGTATCTCAAGCATCCAATCCGTCATAAGCCGTTCCGGTGATATATATAGAAGCTTCACCTTCCCCGAACGTATCTTATCCGCAACTTCCCTTGCCTGGACCGCAGTAAGCGCCGAATTAAAGTACTCCGCCTCTATCCCGATATCCTTTAAAAAATCAACTTGATCCTTCATAAGCGAGATAAGGGGAGATATCACTACCGCAGTCCCGGGTAAGAGCATAGCAGGAACCTGGAAACAGACGGATTTGCCGCCGCCTGTAGGAAGTATTGTTAGTGTATCGTTTGACTCCATAATGGACATAATTGCCTCTTCCTGAAACTCCCGAAAAGAGTCGTAACCCCAATGTTTAGTCAAAACCTGAAGTATCCTATTTTTCATAGAGTTATTATACAACAATTACAAAGATAGATAAAGCTTTGTCGGGACTAGGTCCTAGGGGCTTGGGACTAGGCTTACATTTAGGAGTTAATAATTCAGATAATACCACAATAATCTAAACCCAGGACCTAGAACCTAAAACCCTTTTTTAGTCTTTTCTGCATATAGACATAATCCTAAACTCGTGTTATAATTGATTTGTTAATATAAATCCTAAGGAGGTTCACAATGAAAAAGAAGAGTACTCTGGCGTTGTATGTGGTTTTGTCTCTGATATTGCTCCACCTCATTCTAGTCACGGGGTGCGGCAGAAACCCTATTTTGGGTGTTTTCGGGAGCAGCACTAGTGTCGGTGTAGGGAGGATGTAAATATGACAGACAAACTTATAAAATTCTTTAAACGCTTAGTTTTAATTCAGGTCGCTCTTCTGGCGCTGGTAGCAGGATTCAGGTATCTTACTCCCAATCTCTATGCTTCTGTATATAAGGCGCATAGTGCGAATAAACCAGAATCCTTTATTTTAAAAGTAATTTCCATTAATTTTGTCAAAGAAGATAACTCGCAGGTAAATGTCTGGTCAGGCGAAGAAGAGATAGACTTAATGACCTTAACCTCTCTTTCTGATGTACGCGCATTTGATGTATCCGTACCAAGCGGAACTTACCGGCAATTTTCAATTCATTTCAGCAAAGATTATAAAGTAAAAGGAAGCGTGACTATCGGCGGCAGTACCTACTATACCAAAGCAGCCCACACCGGTTTCTCTACCGCTCCTGCCGAACTTGAAACTCTGAATATCGCAGGTCAGACAATGGACGTACAGTCTTTCGCCAGAGATTTCAGCCCGCGTCTCACGGTTGGCAGCGGCGTTGCCCTCACCAGCGTCAACATCCTTATAGACGCCGAAGAGTTCCTTACTTACTGGGATGGTTCAGGTAGTGCTCCCAGCGGAGTCTCAGCTGTCGGCATGTGTATGCCCAGCTACTTACCTGTAGGTATAGCTTTCAATGTAATGCCGACAAAACAGGTTTACAGATACTCCTCAACTGACGGTTATACCAACGGAGAAGGCCGTTTAACATTACTTTTTGACGCAAGCGGGAATCCTATTTCCGGAAATGCAAGACCACGTTACATTAACAGCGGCGATAATTTTACCCTTACCGGCGGGCTTATGGGCGGGACAGGCGCAGTAGAACTTGAATACCTGAAAAAAAATCAGGATGGTTCAATATGGATCAAGATGTATGACTCTATCGCCATGGCTTATATGGGACAAACTCAAAATTCTGATTATAAATTGATAGAAAGTTTCCAGTTAACTGCCGTAGGAGCTTCACAAAACGGTACCTGGAAAAACGCCGCGGGCACGACAAGAACTTTCAGCGCTACGAGAATAGAGTAAAAAATATAACCCTCATCCTGACCTTCTCCCTATTAAAAGGGAGAAGGAATACGAATGTAAAGGAGATTAAATGAAAAAGTTAATTATAATAATGTTTTTTGCAATGCTGGGTACCGCTTACGCAGGCCAAATCTATCTGGACGCAGAAGTAAACTACACAAATGTATCTAACAGGTCCTTAAGAGCGGCAACCGATATTGCGCCTAACCTGAAAGTGAGGCTGAACTATTCTATTATGAACGGCCTGCTGGAGTTACGCGGGAGTTTGAATAATTTTATGCTGACAGGCCAGGCAATCACCAGTGTCAAATTAATGGATGGGCTAACCACAGAACCGTTCGTTGGAGCAGGTTGGGCAAGGTCCATCAATGGCGACGCTGCTTACGGAGATCTTGGTGTAGACTTCAAATATAAGCTTTTCCCCTTTGCAAATCTTATCGCAGAAGGTGATCTACAGATATACACCGACTCCTATATGCTCTTTTACCGCGGCGGGTTTAACATCCCGGTCTTAAAATTTGCATCTCTCGACCTTTTATATTCCTCCCTTTTAACAAACAACCAGCATCAAATAGGCTTCGGAGGCAGAATTAACTTAGTTTTCTAAAATATTTAAAAGCCCCCGGTTTTTCTCCGGGGGCTTTTTATTTTAGGGGACTGACAACGTGTTTTCTCGGTGTCTGTCCCCAATTTATACGCATGGAAATACGTTGAAGTTAACCATAGCTTTTGGTAGGATACCATCAGAAAGACCACTTTTATGGGAGGCTTGTTATGAAAACTGGAAATGCTTTAAAACTAACAGCAAGCATAATTATCTGTGAATTAATAGGGATTTTAGGCGCGATTTTTACGATGCCTGCCGTCAAGTCCTGGTATATGGAGATAAATAAACCTTCTTTTAATCCTCCCAACTGGATATTTGGGCCGGCCTGGACAACTCTATACCTTCTTATGGGAATTGCATTTTTCCTAATCTGGGAAAAAGGACTGAAAAATAGTAAGGTTAAAAATGCTGCAGTCGTTTTTATTATTCAATTAATCGTGAACTTTCTATGGTCTGTTATTTTCTTTGGCGGAAGATCATATTTCGGAGGTTTAATAACAATAGTAATACTTTGGCTATTGATATTGGCAAATATAATAATGTTTTATAGGATCTCCAAACCGGCAGGCCTCATTTTAATCCCATATATCTTATGGGTCAGCTTCGCAAGTATTTTAAATTATTATATTTTTATATTGAACAAGTAGGTACGAAGGGCAGATTTAATTTGCATTTTTTCTTTTGTAAAGTAACATAAGAACAACGCCTGAAATAAACCCGCCTATATGAGCAAACCAGCCTATATTATTAGTACTACCTCCGGAATAATCTACCATTCCGTATAACATTTGAAACGCTATCCAAACACCGAGATAAATATACGCGGGAATAGGAATAACTTTGTAGATAAAAAAAGTTTTTATCTTTGCCCTGGGGAACATTACAAAATAAGCACCCATAATACCTGCAATGGCACCGCTGGCGCCTATTGCGGGAACAGTTAAAGCAGGATTCACAAGGATATGGAGCAGGCTCGCAAAATATCCAAACAGAAGATAGTACAAAAGGAATTTCCAAGTACCCAAAACATCTTCAATATTGTCGGCAAAAATCCAAAAAAACCACATATTTCCTATAAGATGAATAATTCCTCCGTGCATAAACATGGAAGATAAAAATGAAAAGTAGTTCTTCCCCGATAAGATTAATGCCGGAGTTAAACCAAATCTGTTAACCTCCTGAGGATTTTCAACAAGCATCACCATAAGTATAAATATAAAAATATTAGCACCTATAATACTTTTCGTCATCCAGGCTTTGCCTGTTCTGACTACGCTATCTCCAAGAGGAAATATTATTTTAGGTAACATGATAGCCGGCCCGGCATCTTTTGAAAAGAACTCAGAAATGTTTACTAAATCTTGCAGGTCTTGAGAGCTATTCATTTCTTCAGAAAAGCTTTTTGCCAACTCACGCATGTCGGGATTACCTTTCACATACGTCGCTATCTTAAAAACCTCTCCATTATCAGTCCATACCCCGCCGCAAGAGGAACACCTATCCAATATAACATTTGAATCATATGCGTAATTATATTTTTCCATTATTTTGTTACAGCACGGACAAACTCTGGCGGGTTCCTGTAATTCACTTACAGTTATGACTTTCTTTTCATACTCAAGCTTTGCACCGACAAAATTCTTATTCTCAGCCAGAAACCACGTGATAAACTCTCCCAGCTCCTCAGCATCAAACCAGGTCCCCTTGCAAGAATCACAAATGTCGAGAACCAGCCTCTCAGATTTTATCTGACGCAGCTCGTTTTTACAAGACGGACATTTCATTTGCCTTTTTCTCCCAATAGGTTACATATTGAATTATTTTACTACAAAAAGGGGTTTAATAAACAGGAAGTAATTTATTAGAAAAGCATATTACCTGGTAAGCATATTCAACTGTGGTTTGCTTGTAGTGTACTGGTGGAATCCAGCCTATTTCTCTCACCATTGGCGAGAGAAATAGTTTTTTAGAATGCAAAATACCAAATTTAAATTATCCGCTAATTGTTTAACTGCTGAATCACTGCAGTTTCTCATGTGCACTATTGAAATTCATTTTTTTCTATTTATTTTATCATTATCTCTCTTCCCTTCTTGCTTGTGAAATCCATATTTCTTAACTTGCTTAACCGGCGAGCTTATCATTCGACGTATTTGCTCCAAGATATCCTTAATAATATCGTTGTGTGTATTTATTTTGGTTTCAAGATTGCTATATTTATTGAATTTTATTTCGAGTTCTTTTAATTTGCTTGCCAATTCTTTATGTGTTGTTAAAAACAATTCCAGACTGTCAAATATTCTCATTATTTCTATGTTTACTCTAATAGCGCGCTCACTATTAAGGACTGACGAGAGCATTGAGACACCCCTTCTTGTAAAAACAAATACATTTGGAGCATGTTTAATTGAACTTATCCCAAATTGGGACAAGTTCATAATTTCTTCTCTTCTAAGTGCAAACATGAAATCCTCAGGAAATCTGTTTATATTTCTTCTGACATTTCGATTCAAGATCCTTGTTTCCACATTATATAGTTCCGCCAGGTCTCTATCTAGCATTACTTTTTGTTCTCTTATGTGATATATTTTATTTGTAATGATTTCTTTTATAACGGAATGATCTTCCATAAGTCTCCCCTTTTAGATATTTTTTATTTTATCTTTCATTGCAAGTTATAACCGGGGACAGACACCGATAATACCCGTTGTCTGTCCCCTCTTTTCTTTACAACATTTTTTGAAGACGGGTGCGGGCTTCTATTATATATTCTTCCATTTCGTCGAGAGCTTTGGGTTTGGCAACGAGACCTTCTTTTACCCAGAGTTTGGCAAGTTCTATTGAGCTCCCAAGCAAATTTAACTCGTTTGATTTTCCGGCAAGCGGGCCCTTATCGGCCTTCGGCGCTTTTACTGAACTGCTTTTAGCGCTTGGTTCACCGGCTTTTTTTAGCCAGAGAATTCTTCCGTCTTTTGACGGCGTTACCTCAAACTCCTGCTCGCCTTCTTCATACTTCTGCTTGCTGAGCATCTCCCTGCCGTCCGCGGATTTGTACACAAAATACTTCCCGCTCTTGTCCTTCTTCTCCCTCTCTTCCCTGCTCACGATATTTACCTTTTCCATACTTTCCCCCTTGAATAAAAGATTGTTGCACGTTCCACATTTGAACGGTGCTAACGTAAAAGCTGTTTTGTAGAGTTCCTTGATGCTTTTTAGTTTATTTACCATACTCCGCTATTAATTCTTTTTTAACTTCTTTTTCAGAAGGTAACAATTTTTTAAGCTCGACTGAAGGTTTTGAGGTTAACTTATACCCTGCAACACCTACTGGATTAACTGTACGGCTCAAGGCGTATTCAACAACAACGGAATTTTTTTCTACACAAAATATTATACCTATTGACGAATTCTCACCTTTGTATTTCGCTTGCTTATTTAGTAGATCAAGATATAAATCCATTTTCGCCGAATGTTCAACCTCAAATTTCACGGTTTTTAATTCAACGGCCACAAGACATTTGAGAATCCTGTTAAAAAACAAAAGGTCAACAAAGTATTCATTGTCACTCAATGTTAAACGGTATTGATTACCTATAAAGGAAAATCCTTTCCCCATTTCAAGCATAAACCGCTTTACCTTTTCTACAAGACGTCTTTCTAATTCTCGCTCCAATACAGGTTTTGTTATATTAAGAAAATCAAGATTATACAGGCTTTTCAACGATTCATCCGCCTGTTCGGCCAGATGAACAGGTAATGCTTTTTCAAAATTGTGTTGCTTTGGCAGTTTTTTATGATATTCATACGCATCGGCCTTAATCTGATGAATTAACACACTCCTGCTCCAGCCCATTTCCGCTGTGGCCTTAAGATAATATTCTCTTTCCTCCTTGTTTTTAACCATTTGCAAAATAACAACGTTCTGACCCCAGGGTAATTCTGCAACAAGCTGTTGCAGAATTGGGAAATCTTTATAAGTGTAATAGAATCTTCGCATTTCCCATAGGTTGCGACTTGAAAAACCGACACTCTTTGTAATTTCTTCCTGTAAATCTTTTGCCAATTTTTCTACAATATTATCGCCCCATTTATATTTTTCCTGACGCAAAACTATCATTTTACCTATGTCCCAATACAATTTTATAAGTTCTGTATTAACCGACCGGGAGGCTTTAATCCTTGCAGATGTTATCCGTTCCTTTATCTCTTTTAGTAAATCAGGATAACCGGATTCAAATGTGTTGTTTTTATTATTTACCATCTTTTCCTCCAAACATTATTCAACTAGGTTAGAAGTAACTCACTACTGAAAGCGTTGCTTTTCTGTCATCTATCTCCACATGCAACTGATACCCGCTTTTCTTATTTATTTCCTGCGCGGAAGTATACACGTCGCAAAGATCGTAGATTTTAACACCGATGGCAAGAAGTATAACGGCGTAAGAGGCGTCACGGTGTTGTTTTTGTCCTTCGTTCCCATAGAGATTATAAGCCGCTAAAGCCAAGGCTCCTTCTATTCCTGTATAAATTAGAAATTTCGACGACTGTTCGTTATAAAGGTGTCCGACCGGAAGCAATAAGGCAGTGTCAAGAAACACACCAAAGAAAGGATCTTTGTACGGAACGATAGGCGCTATTTTAAGCGGCTCCGTAAGAGACAAAGCGGCAGGCAGATTTGAAGTAACTCCTTTTTCCTCGCCGTACAAACAAACAACTACCAATAGCAAAAGCACTATCATTTTTCTCATATTTCCCCCTTGAGATTTTGATTGTTAAGATAATACCATGTTTGAAATGTATTTTCTACAAAAAAAGAGCCCTGCTAAGCGGGACCTTAATCGGGCACCGATAAAACAAGATTTGGGACAGCCACCGATTTAAAGTACCAAATCGGAGTCAGTCCCGAAAAATAGAAAGCCCTGCCAAGCAATTGCCTGACAGGGCTTTTATGATAGCAAGTTAGCGACGTCCTACTCTCCCACACGGTTGCCCGTGCAATACCATTGGCCCTAGAGGTCTTAACTGCCGTGTTCGAAATGGGAACGGGTGTTTCCCCTCTGGTAAAATCGCTAACATAATTTATATGTATAAGAGCATGAGATCTTGTACGATTCGAATCAAAGTAAAGTCAGTTGAAAATTTTAAAGCTGTAAAACATTCGTTGTTGATTGGTGCGCGACTGACATACATTAACTCGAAAAGAGTTAATTAATATGGTCAAGCCGAACGGCAGATTAGTACCGGTTAGCTGAAACACTCGCGTGCCTTACACTCCCGGCCTATCAAACTCATAGTCTATAAGTTGCCTTCAGGGATATCTAATCTTGGGGCGAGTTTCACACTTATATGCTTTCAGCGTTTATCTCGTCCGAACATAGCTACTCGGCATTACCATTGGCATGATAACCGATACACCAGAGGTTCGTCCATTCCGGTCCTCTCGTACTAGGAATAGCTCCCCGCAAATATCCTGCGCCCACAGCAGATAGAGACCAAACTGTCTCACGACGTTTTGAACCCAGCTCACGTACCGCTTTAATTGGCGAACAGCCAAACCCTTGGGAGCTACTTCACCCCCAGGATGCGATGAGCCGACATCGAGGTGCCAAACCGCATCGTCGATATGAACTCTTGGATGCGATCAGCCTGTTATCCCCAGAGTAGCTTTTGTCCGTTGAGCGATGACCCTTCCACTCGGTATCACCGGATCACTAAGACCTACTTTCGTATCTGCTTGACCCGTCGGTCTTGCAGTTAAGCTCCCTTATGCCTTTACACTCAACACGCGATTTCCAACCGCGCTGAGGGAACCTTTGTACACCTCCGTTACTCTTTAGGAGGAAACCGCCCCAGTTAAACTGCCCACCAGGCATTGTCTCCAAACCGGATTACGGTTCAGATTAGGATCTCAAAACAACGAGGGTAGTATTCCACTGTTCGGCTCCACATCACCTAGCGGCAATGCTTCAACGCCTCCTACCTATTCTCTACAAATCGATTCAAAATCCAGTACCAAGTTACAGTAAAGCTTCATGGGGTCTTTTCGTCTAGCTGCAGGTATCCTGCATCTTCACAGGAACTACAATTTCGCCGAGTCTTCTGTTGAGACAGTGCCTGGATTGTTGTGCCATTCATGCAGGTCGGAATTTACCCGACGAGGGATTTCGCTACCTTAGGACCGTTATAGTTACGGCCGCCGTTTACCGGGGCTTAGATTCAAAGCTTCGTCTTGCGACTAACCTCTCCTCATGACCTTCCGGCACTGGGCAGGCATCAGACCCTATACATCCTCTTACGAGTTAGCAGAGTCCTGTGTTTTTGTTAAACAGTCATCCAAGCCTATTCACTGCGGCAACTTCACGCATAGCTGAGTTAACAACTACACGCTAATGTTGCACCCCTTCTCCCGAAGTTACGGGGTGATTAGGCCGAGTTCCTTAACAGAAGTTCTCTCGAACGCCTTGGTATCTTCTACCCATCTACCTGAGTCGGTTTACGGTACGGATACGATAAAGTCTGACTAGAGGTTATTTCTCGTCAGTGTGGAATCAATCAATTCATATACAAGTCTCCCCGTATACTACCCATCACTTTTCAGCGTTTAATGAGCCGCCGGATTTACCTGGCAACCCCGCCTAAGAGCTTAGACATACACTACCGGCCGTATGCTGACCTATCCTACTGCGTCGCCCCATCGCTGATAACGACTTTACCATAGTACAGGAATATTAACCTGTTATCCATCATCTACACCTTTCGGTCTCGACTTAGGTTCCCGACTTACCCTGAGAGGATTAACCTAGCTCAAGGAAACCTTAGATTTACGGCGTCAAAGTTTTTCACTTTGATTTACGCTACTTATGCCTGCATCATCACTTCTAATTCGTCCATGTAACCTCTCGGTCACACTTCACACTACAATAGAACGCTCCTTTACCACTCTTCCCTTGCGGGACAAGTCCATAGCTTCGGTACTATACTTTAGCCCCGGACATTTTCGGCGCAAAATCACTCGACCAGTGAGCTGTTACGCACTCTTTAAATGATGGCTGCTTCTAAGCCAACATCCTGGCTGTTTAAGTAATTTCACATCCTTTGCCACTTAGTATAAATTTAGGGACCTTAGCTGATGGTCTGGGCTGTTTCCCTCTCGAATATGGACCTTAGCGCTCATATTCTGACTCCCGAAATCTACACAATGGTATTCGGAGTTTGAATGGTTTCTGCAGGTTTATTCAACCCCATAGACCAATCAGAGCTCTACCCCCACTGTTATAATTTCGAGGCTAGCCTTAAAGCTATTTCAAGGAGAACCAGCTATCACCAAGTTCGATTAGCTTTTCACTCCTACCCTCACCTCATCGGAGATTTTTGCAACAATCACCCGTTCGGACCTCCATAAGCTGTTACGCTTACTTCATCCTGGACAAGGGTAGATCACTTGGCTTCGGGTCTAATCGATGTAACTATCGCGCTATTAACACTCGCTTTCGCTACGGCTCCACAGCTCAAGGCTGCTTAACCTTGCTACACCGACTAACTCGCAGGCTCATTAACCAATAGGCACGCCATCACCACGCCTTGCGGCGGGCTCTGACTGCTTGTAGGCATACGGTTTCAGGTTCTTTTGACTCCCTTCTTAAGGGTTCTTTTCACCTTTCCCTCGCGGTACTTGTTCACTATCGGTCGCTAGAGAGTATTTAGTCTTAGCCAGTGGTCTGGCCGGATTCCTGCAGAATTTCACGTGTCCCGCAGTACTTGGGAACATGTCTCCGAGACCGTAAATCTTTCGTCTACCGGACTATCACCGTCTATGGTTATCCGTTCCAGGATATTCGACTAGATTACGATTTTTAACTCGGACGCTGCTTTGCACAGCAGCATGACCGTCCCGCGACACCTCTTGCAAAACGCGTGCAGGCTATAATTGCAAAAGGTTTAGACTCCTTCCCGTTCGCTCGCCACTACTAGGGAAATGATCCCCGTAAGGGGATTCTCTTTTCCTCGGGTTACTGAGATGTTTCACTTCACCCGGTTGTCTCCGTAGGACTATTTTATTTATCCCACGGCTTAACGTTAACACGTTAAAAGTTTCCTCATTCGGATATCTTCGGATCAAAGCACGCAGACAGCTCCCCGAAGCTTTTCGCAGTCTACCACGTCCTTCATAGGCTTCTAGCGCCAAGGCATTCACCGTACGCCCTTAGTAGCTTGACCATATTACTTAAATCTTTTCTACGTTTGTTTCAATACAAAAAATATTAACTGTTCTGGGTATATCAACTTTACTTTTTTTCTGTCGTACAAAATCTCAAAGAACACTTGAAACATTGCGCCATTACGTTATCGATTGCAAAGCCCTATTCCCGAGATTCGAAAATCGAGAGTAGACCGAATCGATTTTTATCTATTTTCAAATCTCGAATATCAATTCTCTACCAATTTTAATCTAAGATTAAAATTGGTGGAGGTGAGGGGGATCGAACCCCTGAACCCCCTGCTTGCAAAGCAGGTGCTCTCCCAGCTGAGCTACACCCCCATTTTTTGAAAATCGAGAATCGAGATTTGAAAGCCGATCAGATCTATTCCTTAATCTATTCTCGATTTTCTATTTTCCATTCTCTGATTTAATGGTGGGCCTATCCTGAATTGCACAGGAGACCTCACCCTTATCAGGGGTGCGCTCTAACTAACTGAGCTATAGGCCCCAAACCGAGCCCTCGCTAACGCAATCGCGTAATGCTTCAAATATTATTATAGAGATAGATGGTTACGTTTGTTCGCTTTGTGTTGATCAAATTCTCCTTAGAAAGGAGGTGATCCAGCCGCACCTTCCGATACGGCTACCTTGTTACGACTTCACCCCAATCATTGATCACACTTTAGCCACCTTAACGGTTTCTTCAAGTATAATCAACTCTCGTGGTGTGACGGGCGGTGTGTACAAGGCCCGGGAACGTATTCACCGTAGCGTAGCTGATCTACGATTACTAGCGATTCCAGCTTCATGAGGGCGAATTGCAGCCCTCAATCCGAACTGAGGCGCACTTTTTGGGATTAGCTCCATCTTACGATTTGGCAACCCTTTGTATGCGCCATTGTAGCACGTGTGTAGCCCTGGACATAAGGGCTATGATGACTTGACGTCGTCCCCACCTTCCTCCACGTTGTCCGTGGCAGTTTCTTTAGAGTGGCCCCCTTGCGGGTGGCAACTAAAGATAGGGGTTGCGCTCGTTGCGGGACTTAACCCAACATCTCACGACACGAGCTGACGACAGCCATGCAGCACCTGTAATGGCTTTCGTATTGCTACGAATCATTGCCCTTTCGGGTTCTTACTACCAATATGTCAAGCCCAGGTAAGGTTCTTCGCGTAGCGTCGAATTAAACCACATGCTCCACCGCTTGTGCGGGCCCCCGTCAATTCCTTTGAGTTTCAACCTTGCGGCCGTACTCCCCAGGTGGTACACTTAATGCGTTAGCTTCGGCACATCCCGTTAACCGGGACACACCTAGTGTACATCGTTTACGGCTAGGACTACCAGGGTATCTAATCCTGTTTGCTCCCCTAGCTTTCGCGTCTCAGTGTCAGTTACGGACCAGGAAGTCGCCTTCGCCACCGGTGTTCCTTCTGATATCTACGCATTTTACCGCTACACCAGAAATTCCACTTCCCTCTCCCGTACTCAAGTAAAGCAGTTTTGAATGCAGTTCATTGGTTGAGCCAATGGATTTCACATTCAACTTACTAAACCACCTACACGCGCTTTACACCCAGTCATTCCGAACAACGCTTGCTACCTCTGTATAACCGCGGCTGCTGGCACAGAGTTTGCCGTAGCTTACTTTAGGAGTACTGTCAAATGCATTGCTGCACCCATCTTCCCCCTCTACAGGACTTTACAATCCGAAGACCTTCATCATCCACGCGGCGTCGCTCCGTCAGGCTTTCGCCCATTGCGGAATATTCCCCACTGCTGCCTCCCGTAGGAGTCTGGACCTTATCTCAATTCCAGTGTGGCCGACCGTCCTCTCAGACCGGCTACCCGTCAAAGCCTTGGTGAGCCGTTACCTCACCAACTAGCTGATAGGATTTAGGCCTCTCCAAGAGCGCATATTGCTATGCCATTGGATAAACTCATTGCAGAGCTTATCATCATGTGGTATTAGCTCAGCTTTCGCCGAGTTATTCCCCTCTCCTGGGTAAGTTACCTAAATATTACTCACCCGTTTGCCACTAACTTGTTACAATATTGCTATTACAACAAGTCCGTTCGACTTGCATGTGTTAGGCACGCCGCCAGCGTTAGTTCTGAGCCAGGATCAAACTCTCCAAAATTTGTTAGAATTTTTTTGAGTTATAGCTCTTTATTTAAATCAAATTACAAATATTTACAGCACCTCAAAGTTTACTTAAACGTAACCAAATATCTCTCAAAGATCACAAAAAAAAGAGCACCGTGATAACGGCGCTCATTCAAAAAAACAGAACGACGAATTTTTTAATTCGTCATGGACTGCCTCTCGATTTTCTTGAATGAGGACCGCGCATCGTTATTATGTTAGCCACCTCTTCTTGCAAAGATTTACTGCTCTTAGTGGTAAATCTAATTATACACAAAATATTTCTTTTTGTCAAGTACCTTTCGCAATTATTTTCAAAACCATTACTATTTTTTAATGAATAGTGATTATACACAATAATTTTCATTTTGTCAAGTATTTGCTCAATATTTTTTGATTATTTTCTAGGGCCAGAATACTCCTTATTTTACAAGGCATTTACGACGCAATAAAAAAAATTATTCTAATTTTTTTCAATCCTATTCGCGAAAAAGTTCAATTTCTGCTAAATCTTTCTCAGTCAACACATCTATTTCATACACACTTGAAAAAGAAACACCGCTAAACGCTTATGAAGTGAAACTTCACGCCCTTACGGACGTGGCGTCTTTTTTTACTTGGGCTATGCCCAAGCCAAAGGAGTATCCTCCTTTGGAATCCTCTTGTGAGCGGAACCTATTTATTATACGCGGTTTTTTCATCCACGGGCTTACGCCAGTGGTTTTCAAAACCGCCTGCACAATAACATTAATGCAAAGAGATTTTATCCTAACTTTCAAAATTCATTAGATTTTCTTCCATAAATAATTCATCCGCGAGTATTTCAACATCAAGGCTGCCTAAGCTGTCCAGGTCTTTATCCTCCATATCAATAACATTGGAGACTATAGACGGATCATTCAAATCTGCTTTCTTCATGGAGGAAATATTTTGACTGTTTGAAAAAACAGAAAGAAGTATAAGAAGGCCGACACCGGCTGCAAAAGGCAGATTCCAGAATTTACCGGAGCCGGTACGTTTTTGTTCCAGCTTCTCTTTAATAGAGGGGTATAAAGAACCGGCTAATACCGGACGCTTAATCCTCGAAACTTTCTCAAGAACAGCGGTAATTGCTTTAAGCTCTGTTGCGCAGGTCTGACAATTTTCAAGATGAATAACTATTTCATCTTTCTCTTTTTCCGGAAGTTCACCATAATAGTATTCCATTATTTTATTTTTTATTGTTTTGCATTTTTTCATGGTTTTTCATCTCCAAGCATACTTTTTAATTTTTGCACGGCCCTAAAAAGAAGCACCTTGACAGTTCCTTCTTTTATTTTCATAATGCCGGCAACTTCCCTTATCTTAAAACCCTGATAATTTTTCAATTCGAAAACCTGTTTTTCTTTAGGTGAAAGTTTCTCCATACAAGACTCTATTTTTCCGGAAATCTCTTCCGCAATATATTTTTCCTCAGGTCCATTTTTCTCATCCTCTTTCAGCATTACTTCATATTCTTTATTTCCTTCTTCATGTTTTCCTATTTTAAAGATCGAGAAAACTTTCGTTATCTTTTTCTTTCTTTTAGCATCAAGGCAAATATTGATAAGCAGCCTGTAATACTAGGTATAGAATTTTGATTCCTCCTTAAAACTTTTGACTTTCTCATAAACCCTGATAAAAGATTCCTGTACTGCATCCTTTGCTTCTTCCGCATCCTTCATATACCCAAATGCCACTGAGAAGGCTCTGGATTGATACTTTTCCACCAGCATTCTAAAGGCTTGCTCATTACCGGTTTTTAATCCGGCCACTAAGAAATTGTCTTTTTCGTTCGGGTTAACCATGCTTTGATTATAACCCACGCCTTCAAAGACGTCAAGTGTCGACAGCATCAATTATTTTTATTATTTCCAGGTTTTTCGAATCCGTAGTTATCGCGGTTTCTTTTCCCTTCTTTATTTTTATCTTTTTCATCAATATTCTTTTCATTTTGATTTTGACGTTTATGGTTTTTAATTTTTTCCCTTTCCTCCATTAACTCTCTGAATATTTCCGGATTATTTTCCCTCATTTTTTTTAAGCTTACTTTTCAAGTTATCTTTTAGTTCCTGATATTTTTCAGGGTTATTTATTTTTATATTTTTAAGACGTTCCCGTATCCTTTTTTGAAATTTTTTAAATTCTCCGGGGTTCTTTTCCCTCATGCTTTTAAGCCGTTCAAGCATCCGCTCCCTCATCTCCTTAAACTTCCCGGGATTATTCTTTTTCATTTCCTGCAAGCGTGCACGCCGTTTCTCCATTAATTTCTCAAATCTCTCAGGATTGTTTTTCTTGAGATTTTGAAGCCTTTGCCTAAATTCCGTCATTAGTTCTTTGAATTTTTCAGGATTCTTTTCTCTTAATTCTTTGAGCTTTCCCTTATCCCAACCCTTGTGTTTTCCTTCATTTTCACTGTCCTCTAATTGATCACTAATATTCTCTCCATTCTGGAGACCATTATTTTTTTTCTGATTCCCCTTACCATTATCGGTCCCGGTATTTCTGTCGTTTTCCTTGGCATTTTCTTTATTTTTTTCTTCACCTTCCGCCCCAAAAGCAAAACCGGTGAAAATAGCAAGAAAAAGAAGAATTATGCTTGTTTTTACTGCCTTATTCATAGGATATCTCATTTACACCTCCATAATTTACTCGTATGTATGACGTACTAAAAGAGTAAAAAGTTTACACTTTACCCGACATTTATTATATAAGAAAAGAAAGCTCTCCATTATTGAATACTTTACATTTTTCTGATATGATAAGATTTAATGAGTGATTTTGACTGGGGAAAGCTAGGTTTTGCATCCGGACTCGGATTTACCCTTGCTATATCTACTTTTGGAGGGTTAGCAGCCGGATACTTTCTTGATAAATACCTTAACACTTCACCGGTCTTCACTTTGATATTATTTGTTTCAGGCACTGTGGCAGGCTTCTTCTATATCTTTATTGAGGCAAGGAAGATAAAATGACTCTGGCAGGTATTTTATATGCGGCCTGGGGCGGGTTTCTCGGGCTTTTACTTGGTTTTGGCAACGCTTTCTTAAGGCAATATTTTGCTATTAGACTTCTTAAAACCGACAAGAAAAAAGCGGTGGCTTTTGTTTCAATTTTTTCGGTAATACGGCTGGCAGTTATCCTGCTGGTAATCTATATTTTAATAACCTATGTCAGCAAAGTAATGGCTCTCGGTACTCTGGCAGGACTAGTAATACATACAATTGTTATGACTATTAAATATACAAAGACAAGAAACAAATTAAAAGAAATAAAAGATAAAGGTTAAATGGCTGCAGAAGAAGAAGGTATAAAAGAACTTATATTTATTCACATCCCCGGTATTCCGGAGGCCCTGACAATGTCATGGCTCGTTATGGCTGTTATTGTTTTCATAGCATTCATGGGTTCTATCGCTATGAAGCTGGCGCCAAAAGGCTTTCAAAATTTTTTGGAATTTTCCATAGAATGGATAAACACTAAAATTGCGGATTTTATGGGTGAAGCCGGAAAGCCGTTCTTCCCTCTCTTTGCCATGCTCTTTTCTTTTATCTTTATCTCAAATTTGATAGGCCTTGTCCCGGGGCTTAAATCCCCTACAAGCAACTTAAGCATAAATCTTTCCCTGGCTTTAATAATATTTTTAGCTACACATTTTTTTGGAATTATGAAAAAAGGGGTTAAAAATTATTTCCGTCACTTTATAGAACCAAAAGGAGGACCTCTGTTGTTATATTATTTGTTCCTTGTTCCGTTATTTATACTCATACACACGGTAGGGGAACTGATAAGGCCGATTTCACTTACTCTTAGACTTTTTTTTAATATACTTGCAAAAGAGATACTGCTTAGCGTTCTTGCGTTTCTATTTACTGTTTTTATTGTTCTGTATATTCCGCCGGCAAAAATATTCGGCATACCAGTTTCCGGTATCATAAAGGATGGCTTGATTGCATTGCCGGTTATTTTAAGACCGGGTATTATTTTACTCGGAGCTTTCGTAAGTTTTGTTCAGGCACTGGTATTCACGGTGCTCTCGATGATATATATAGGGTCAGCAATAGAAGAACATGAACATTAAAAGAAGTTTACAGTGTACAGTAAGAGCATTTGTTTTTAACTGTAAACGGTAAACTATTAACTGCAATTAAATTTTCGGGCTTTTTTGCCCAAATGGAGGATCAAGATGGGGATATTGGAAGTTTCTATTTTTGCGGCAGGGTTTGCAATGGCAATAGGGTCTCTTATGACGGGACTCGGACAGGGAATTACGGCAGGAAAAGCAGTGGAAGGTATTTCCAGACAGCCGGAAGCGGCAGGAAAAATCCAGGGCGCAATGATACTGGCGCTTGCTTTTATTGAATCTATCGCGATCTACGTGCTGGCAATTGCGATTATCATACTCTTTGCGAACCCCTTCACGGCTCCCGCAATGAGCGTGGAGAAAGCAAAAGCCGAAGTAGAGGTTTTAAAACTCGAACTGGAAAAAAACAAGCTCGAAAAAGAGCTTTCCATGGTTAAAGTAGCAGCTCCCAAAGCAGAAGCAAAAAAGAAATAACTTCACTGGTTTCTGCTGTAAGCAAAGCTTTTCTCGATAGGAAAGAAATATAAATGTCAACTATCGTTGACATAGCGAGATAAACTTATTTTTCTTAAACGAGGTGTTGTTTTATGGTTGATTTAAGCGTTGATTTACCTTTAATATTAATAAATATCGCCACTTTCCTTGCGGGAATGGTGCTTATTTGGTTCGTATTCCTTAAAGGTTTTTCAAAAAAGATGCAGGACCGGACAGATTTGATAAAAAACACTATAGATTCGGCGGAAAAACAAAAAATTGACGTTGAAAAACTTAAGGCAGAGTACGAGAAACAACTGGAGACTATAGAAAAAAAGTTTCAGGAAAAAATCCGCGAGGCAACAAAAGAAGGCAATGAAATCAGAAATGACATTGTTCTAAAAGCACGCGAAGAAGCAAAAGAGCTCCTTGAAAAGACCAAGGAAAAATTGGATATTGAAAAAGAAAAAATGCTTAAAGAAATGCGCATTGAAGTAGCAACACTCGGGATAACTATCGCTGAGAAAGTAATAAAACAAAGTATCAATAAAGAAACACAGGATAAGATAGTTGAGGATATTATAAAAGAAGTAGAAAATACCTGATGCTTGTTAAAACTATAGCAAAAAAATACGCAAAGGCTCTGTATGAAATTTCCAAAGAGCAAAATAAGGTTGAAGAAACAAGGGCCGCTCTTTTTGATATTACATCTTCTATGGACAGAAAAGCATATGAAGCTTTCAGCAATCCCAAAGTTACTCTTGAAAACAAAGTGGCCGGAATAGAAAAAGTATTTGCAGAAAAACTTTCAAAAGAACTGGTTAACTTTCTTTCTTTGCTTATAGAAAAAAAACGTTTTACTTTTTTACCGGAGATAGGTATTGAGTTTAAGAGTATCTACGATGAAAATCACGGTTTTAAGGCAGCTAAAATCAAGAGCGCCTTCTCTCTTTCGGAAGAACAAAAGGCGAAAATAACAAGCGCACTGGAAAAAAGATATAAAAGCAGATTCCTTGTAGAATATTCGGTAGAAGCTTCTTTACTCGGCGGAATGATCATAAGTATAGGCACGGAAATGTACGACGGAAGCTTAAAAAATAAACTTGCTGAAATTGGAACCCTGCTTTTAAAGTAGGGATAAATCCCGTTAGAAAATGTGATAAATGGAAAAGTATTAATGCAAGTATATACCCGTAAAAGCATGCGTCATTTAGAATGCGACGTCTTGTGATTTTCTAACGGGATAAAGGGGTCATTATGGCTAAAGAAGTAAAGACAAGTCCTGAAGAGATAACTTCTATTTTGAAAGGCCTCATAACTGAATTTGAAAGCAAGCTGGACCGGAAAAACACGGGTATTGTTCTCCAGGTTGGCGACGGCATTTGCCGGGTTTACGGTCTCGATGAGGTAAGGTATTTTGAGCTGGTAGAGTTCAAAGAAGGGGTTTTTGGTATAGCGCTCAATCTGGAAAGAGATAATATAGGTATCGTTATTCTCGGAAACGATGAAGCAATAAAAGAAGGGGATATTGTAAAGTGCACCGGCAGAGTAGTTGAAGTACCGGTTGGGAAAGAACTTTGCGGCAGGGTTATTGACGCACTCGGAAATCCTCTGGACGGCAAAGGTACTATTCCTAATAAAAAAACAAGACCCATCGAAATGAGAGCACCTTCGGTCGTGGAAAGAGCGCCCGTAAAAAATCCTCTGCAAACCGGAATTAAGGCGATCGATTCCATGATCCCGATAGGCAGAGGCCAGCGCGAACTAATTATCGGGGACAGGCAAACCGGTAAAACCGCCATCGCCATTGATGCGATAATTAATCAAAAAAATACAGATGTCATTTGTATATATGTTGCTATAGGTCAGAAAAAATCCACAGTGGCGCAGGTAGTTGATGTTCTTCAGAAAAACGGGGCACTTGACCATACGATAATTGTTTCCGCTACTGCTTCCGATCCCGCCTCCCTTCAATATATAGCGCCTTACGCAGGATGCTCGATTGGTGAAGAGTTCAGGGATTCAGGAAGGCATGCGCTGATAATCTATGATGATCTTTCAAAACATGCAGTTGCTTACAGAGAGATCTCTTTACTTCTTAGAAGACCTCCAGGCAGAGAAGCATACCCGGGAGATATTTTCTATCTTCACTCCCGCCTGCTGGAAAGGGCGGCCAAGATGAATGATGAAAAAGGCGGCGGGACTTTAACAGCACTTCCTATAATAGAAACACAAGCAGGGGATATTTCAGCGTATATTCCGACAAATGTTATTTCTATAACCGACGGGCAGATATATCTCGAAGGTAATTTATTCTACTCCGGTATCCGCCCTGCCATAAATGCCGGACTTTCAGTTTCCAGGGTCGGCGGTGCCGCGCAAAACAAAGCTATGAGAAAAGCAGCAGGGGGACTCCGGAATACACTTAGTCAGTACTGGGAACTTGTTAATTTCGCGCAGTTTGGCGCAGAACTGGACAAAGTAACTCAATCCCAGCTTGACCGCGGACAACGTCTGGTGGAAATACTTAAGCAGGAGCAGTATAAACCGGTTTCCGTTGAAAAACAAGTCATTATACTTTTTGCCGTGACAAAAGGCCATATTGATGATGTGCCCGTGGAAAAAGTAAAGGATTTTGAAGCCGGGCTGTTTAAATTTATGGAGGAGAACCACAATAAAATAATTACAAGAATTAAAGACTTTTTGGACCTTGAGCCGGACATTATCGAGGCGCTTGGAAAAGCTATAGCAAATTACAAACAAGAGTTTTTAAATAACTCTCCGGAGGATTAAATGCCTAATATTGGAAAAAATATTTTTGAACGGTTAAGAAAGATATTCGGGGTTGATAAAAGTGAAATAGCAGCCATTTTGGAAAAAGTACCTATTTTTTCCGACCTTAATTTAGTGGAGCTGAATAAAATAGAGATTATTACCCACGAACGGGAATATATGGACGGCGAACAGGTTTTCCATGAGAACGAACCCGGAGCCGGAATGTATATTATACGGGCAGGGAGCATCAAACTTTTTAAAAAAACTGAAACAGGAGAAATAGAACTTCCTTCGATGAAGCAGGGAGACTTTTTCGGCGAAATATCCCTTTTAGACGAATCTAACAGGTCAGCAACCGCTGTAGCGGTCGGAAAAACCAGAATACTCGGATTTTACAGACCTGATTTTTTAGAGCTTTTAAAAAGAGATCCCAGACTGGGCTTAAAAGTGCTTCTCCAGCTCTCCCAGATAATAGCAAAACGTTTAAGAGCGGCAACGGAAGCAACTATAAAAGGAGCGGGAAATGGAAGCGAGACAGAATCTTAAAGTCTTAAACTGGGCAAAACTTCTCGGGATTTATTTTGTAATCCTGGTTGCCCTTGTAATATTTTACATGGCTCAAGATCTGCTCACACCTTTTTTGGTGGCTTTTATTCTTGTATACGCATTAAATCCGCTTGCAGACAAAATTGAAAGCTGGGGTATAAAAAGACCCTGGGCAGTGGCAATGATCTTTATCGGATTTGTAGTTGTCTCCGGATTAGTTGTCAGCTTGGGTTTTGAGAGCATCAAGGCTGAAATAACGCTCTTAAAAACACAAGTCCCTGCATATATAGAAAGGATAAAACTAAGTCTGATAGATAATGCGGCAATGATTGAAGCAAAAATCCCCAACATGAAAAAAGGCATACTTCAGAATATGATCACGCAAAAGATCGGAGATCTTCCGACTATTATCGGTGAAAAGATGCCTTATATCCTGCGCACATTACTGGGACTGGTAACCAGCACTTTAATAGTCCTTTTTCTGACTTTTTTTATATTAAAAGACGGAAGGGAATTCAGAAAAAACATTATCCGTATTGTTCCGAATAAATATTTTGAAACCGTCTTATGCCTTCTTTTCGAAATCAACAAATCAGTCGGCAATTACGTCAGAGGCCAGCTTATTGATTGTACAATTGTAGCCGTACTATCGGTGATAGGGCTCTCTCTTATCGGACTAAAATATGCCATCATAATAGGAATAATTTGCGGAATAACAAATATTATTCCCTATCTCGGTCCTATAATGGGAATGATACCCGCTATATTCATCGCGCTTGTTGAACACAAATCCGGAGCAATGGCCGGTTCCGTCGTTGCCGTAATGATGGGAGTCCAATTAATAGATAATGTTGCCGTCTCGCCTATCGCCGTCGGTCAGTCCGTTGACCTCCATCCTATAATAGTAATATTGTCAGTAACAATCGGCGGAGCACTTATGGGCCTGTGGGGAATGCTTCTAGCCGTACCGATATACTGCGCCCTTAAGGTCACCTTCCAGATATTGTATAAAGGGATAATTGAGTATGGAAGCTGGGAGAAGGCGTAATAAAGATCGTCCGTAAAAGTCTGTAAATGTCCATAACGTCTATAAAAGTAAATGGGAAGAAGTTACTCACGTTACACGGGTAACGTTGCTAACGTAATGGAAAGCCAAGAGTCTTTAAAATGAAAGATTTTAGATGCTTTTTTTAATGCATCATTACGCAGGTGTCGTGTATTACTTTTATGCCGTTTTTTTCGCAAAATTCTACAGCGGCACTGCTTTCTGCTCCGGGCTGCATCCACACGCGGGTAAGTCCGAGTTTCAGACATTCCTTCACCACTTCTTCGGTAATTTTTGGAGGTACAACCAGATCAACAACATCCGGTTTTTCAGGAAGAGAGGCAAGAGATTTATAACATTTCACCCCATGAAGTTCTTCCAGTCTGGGGTTTACCGGATAGACTTTATAACCTCTATCTATCAGGTTTTTAGTAATAGTATAGCCGTACTTTTCCGGATTTGAAGAAGCTCCGACGACGGCGAATACTTTCTGTTGCATAAATTCTGTGATAAGACTCTCGTCCATGAATGCCTTCCTTTTAAAATAAAATGACAATTCAATGACTAATTACTAGTGACTAATGACTATTTAATGAACGCGCAAAAAGCCCCGCGAATATATTTCTTTTTTTCAAATATGGCGGGGCTTTTCCCCGCTCACCTTAAATTGTCATTCGTCATTTGTCATTAGTACTTTTCTTTAACTACCTTATTACGAAGTACTCCTATCTTTTCTATCTCGGCTTCCATAACGTCTCCGGGAAATACGGGAGAGATACCATCAGGAGTGCCGGTGGAAATCACATCACCAGGCAAAAGAGTTAAATACTTTGTAATATATTCAATCATCTCAGGGATTTTAAAAATAAAGTTTTTAGTCGAATCGCTTTGTCTTATCTTTCCGTTTACGCGAAGTTCTACATTCAGATTGTGCGGGTTTTTTATTTCATCTTTAGTAACAACAAGAGGACCTATCGGGCAGAAAGTATCGATGCACTTTGACCTGAACCAGGGCTGCGTTTTTTTAAAATCTATCTCCTGGATATTTCTTGCAGAAACATCATTAATAATAGTATAGCCAAATACATATTTCATTGCGTCTTTAGCTTTTACTTTTGAAGCTTTCTTTCCGATTATTACAGCAAGTTCAACCTCGTGATCAACCCTCGCCTCATTTTTAAATTCTTTCACCATAAAAGAAGGATAGACGACCGGTGAATCGTGTCCGATTATTGAAGAAGCTGCTTTCTCAAAAATTATCGGCTCAACCGGGACAGGCGCATTCTGTTCCTTTGCATGTTTTGCAAAATTACGCCCGAGCGCAATAATCTTGCCCGGAAGTATCGGAGGCAAGAGTTTAACCTTCCCCGTCATTAAAAATCTGTTTAAAATCTTTGCTTTCTCCGCATATTGCAGTATCTCTTTCATTACCTTGGGAGTAAATAACTCATTTTCCAGGAGCCACTTTAGATCATAACCCCGGGGAAGAAACTTTCCTTTTTGGAAGTAGTACAAGCGAAGTAATCCTGACAGGCAATAATTCTTTCCTTTATAGACAAATCCAAGTGGAGCTTTTTTTTCATGCCGGTACGCAAATATTTTCATAGCCATATTATACTGGCGTTTACAGTCCAAATCAAGAAGTTAAAAGATGCTCAGAGGCGCGGAGGCACGGAAGCGCGGCAAAAACAGGAATTGAATATATTTTCCGAGCGTCTGCGCATCTGAACATCCGCGCATCTAAAAAAGCAGTCAACTGCTTTTTTACTGATTCTCATTGATTTTTAATACAAAAATGGTATATTTAGTGTATGCCTATTAATGATGCCTCATTTAAAGAACTGCTTCAATATATGGAAGACGGGGTTTACTTCGTTGACCCTGATCGCCTGATTACTTTCTGGAATAAGGGCGCCGAAAAAATAACAGGGTTCACCTCTGACGAAGTCGTCGGAAAACATTGTTCAGACAACATTCTCATACACACCGATAAATCAGGAAATTTACTCTGTCTTGGGGGCTGCCTGCTTTCCTCAGCTATGCAAAATAATTGCCCTCAAAATGCGGAAGTTTACCTGCATCACAAAGAAGGCTACCGGGTTCTCGTAATAGTAAAAGTAGTTCCCATTAAGGACTCTTTAGGGAAACCGATAGGGGCAGTGGAAATTTTCCGTGAACGTTCGAATGATGCAATGCTCCTGCAAGAATTAAAAAGAATGGCTTTTTTTGACGCGCTCACCGAAATCGGAAACAGAAGACATGCAGATACCGACTTAAAAGCCCGGTTTGCTGAACTGAAAAGATACGGCAGTCCTTTTGGCGTTCTCTTTATTGATATAGACAATTTTAAAAATGTTAACGATACATTCGGACATGAAACCGGGGATAAGGTTCTCCGGATGGTGGCTAAAACTATTTCGAAAAATATCCGGGACTTTGACACCGTAAGCCGCTGGGGCGGGGAAGAGTTCCTCGTTATACTGGAAAAAGTAGATAAAGCGGAACTTACCAGTATTGCGGAAAAAATTCATATGCTGGTAAACCGCTCTATGCTCCTCGTTGACAACAGGCCTCTCAGGGTCACAATATCTACCGGAGCTACAATGGCTGAAAAGGGCGACAATTCAAAATCTTTAATAGCGCGGGCGGACAAACTTATGTATAAAAGCAAAGTTGACGGTAAAGACCGCATAACTTCGGATCTATGAAAATATTATTATTTTTCCTTCTGTTTTCATTAAATACCTTTGCTTTCGAAAACGATCTGGCACAAACCAGGCTCGGAGAGGTAAAAGGTTTTTCTAAAAATGGGGTCACTGCGTTTTTAGGTATTCCCTACGCAAAACCTCCGGTAGAAAATCTGCGGTGGAAAGCTCCGGTTCCCATGGAAAAATGGGACAAACCCATGTCTTGTGATAAATTCGGCTACTCCTGCCCGCAGCCGGAAAGTTCTTTTACCATCAACACCGGCTCCAAGCAAGATGAGGATTGCCTTACGCTTAATATCTGGAGCGGAGCTAAATCAAAAGACGATAAACTTCCCGTAATGGTTTTTATTCACGGGGGCGGATTTTATCTCGGGTCCTCAGCTCAACCCGTGTTTAACAGCAGTACCTTTGCCAAACACGGGGTAATTCTTGTAAGTATAAATTACCGCCTCGGGCCTCTCGGCTTTTTGGCGCACCCTGAACTCTCAAACGAAAGCGAGATAAAAACCTCGGGTAATTACGGGTTGCTGGACCAGATTGCCGCACTGAAATGGGTAAAGCAAAATATTTCCGCATTCGGCGGGGATGTTAATAATATAACGCTATTCGGACAATCAGCCGGAGGTGTAAGCGTCTCTTTGCTTATGACCTCCCCCCTCTCAAAAGAAATTTTTAACAAAGCTATTATTCAAAGCGGCTGGGCGCCAAAACGCCTCCGTCCTTTGAAAAGTACGGGAGATGCAGCATTTCCCTCCATGGAAGATATAGGAAACGCCTTTCTAAAGCATCTGAAGGTAAAAAGTATAAGTGAAGCGAGAAAACGCGGATACGGGAATCTCTTGAACGCCTGGAAGGAGACACTATATGATTTTCCGGCCGGAACTACCGGCGCTGAGAGCAGTTCCGTAAATCATATAGCAATTGACGGGTATGCCGTCATCGAAGCGCCTTATAGCGCATTTTCCGGAGGAAGAGCCATGAATATCCCTTTGATGACCGGCATAACAGAAAATGAAGGGTCGCTCTTCTCCGGTTTTACCGGAATCAGAAAATTAAAGGATTATGAAAAATATGTCCGGAAAACCTTTGGAAGTAAAGCAGAAAAGATCTTAAATATCTATCCTGCAGAAAATGACAAAGCTATTCACAAAATACTTTCAGAACTCCTTGGTGACTCACTTTTTGTTGACGGAGCCGTATCTCTGGCAAAGTTCTCAAGAAAACAACAAAATAACACCTGGCTTTATGTCTTCTCAAAGCTAAGCTACCGTTTTGAAACAGACGGACTCGGAAGCTTTCATGGTTCAGAACTCCCCTATCTTTTTAATTCAACAACTATCACCGGAGCAGGTCTTACGGACAAAGACAGTGTGTTTGCAAAAGGTGTAATGGGCTATTGGATTAATTTTGCGAAAACCGGGAATCCCAACGGCGAAGGTCTGCCGGAATGGAAACCTTTTGATATTTCTTCAAACAACTATCTCTCCCTTAAGGAAGGATTTCCGCAGGGCGAAGGCTTAAAACAAAAACAGGCAGAATTTTTCGAATTATTCAGTAAATAGTATTCTATTGATTAAAAGGACAGAAAAATGACCATTAAAAGAATACCGTTATTCCCGGAATTTTCCGAGATTAATTGTGATTTCTATAAAGACATACGAGAAGTTCTTTTAAAAGAACAACCGGAGATATCCGAGCATTCCCTTGGATTTATCTACGGCTATAGAAAATCACTAAAACTTTCCATCTCCAGTTTGAACAATAACCTTATTCTAAAGGGCTGCTACAACGGATATAATTTAATTGTCTCGCCTCTCGGCAAAGAAAAACTGCCGGAAACTATTTCACTTTGTGTAAAATATATAAAAGAGAATCTTAAAACCGGCCGCCTCGGAGCTATTCCAAAAGCTATTGCAATGGAACTGAAAGGCCTCGGGTTTAACCCCCTTCCCGACAGAGATGACTTTGATTATATCTATAATGTAAAAGAACTTATTAATCTCTCGGGAGAAAAGTTTCACGCCAAGAAAAACCTGGTTAACGGTTTTATTAAAAGATATTCTTTCGAGTTTAAGCCTCTGGACAGTATTCTTATTCCGGAGTGCTTACAGCTTCATCAAAAGTGGTGTAATCTCAAAGCCTGTACGGGAAATGCTGACTCAAATGCAGAAGATTTAATGGTTATGGAGCTCCTTAATAATTTTTCCCACTGGAAACTCTTTGGCGGAGTAATACTGATTGACGGAAAAGTCCAGGCTTTTACCATATTGGAAGAACTTAATTCCACCACAGCCGTCGGACACGCAGAAAAAGCAAACACGGAATATAGAGGTATTTATCAAGCCATTAATCAGTTCGCCGCAGAAAAACTTCTCAGTAAGTACGAATTTGTCAACAGAGAACAGGATGTCGGCGAACCGGGACTCCGGAAAGCAAAGCTTTCCTATAATCCGGTAGGGTTTGCGGAGAAATATTATATTGAAGTAACTAAAACGTGACGGGTAGCGAGTTGAGCAAAGCCATAATATTGAGTAAAAGTATAAATATCTAACCATAAATCTTTTTCTCAATCCGCCTAGGTGGATCAAACCATAGCCCTTTGCGAAATCCACCCAGGCGGATAACGGGTTAAAATAGTTGTAGAACATGGAAAGCATTTTACTTTTTTCACATTACTTGCTTTATTTGCTGCTCTTTCTTCCTTTGCTTTACTTGCTGCTCCTCGCGATTGACAAAGCTTCTTTCCTGTGATAGAATCATTCAGAATTAGAGTTTGGTATAGACGGGGAAAACTTATGGCAATGAAAAAAACACGATTCTCTCTAATAAGGGATGCTGCCTGGGAACGGATATCAAAGGGTATCGGCGATAACCTGTTAGATCCTGATTATCTAAAAGAAAAGGTACTCCAGCTTGAAATACAGGATTGGATTATCACCATTGATTCGTACACCTCTTCCGGAGCTCTTCATACAAGGTTTCGCGCCCCCTTTTTTAATAACGAGCGCATCAGCGTTAAAATCTTTCCGAAAAGCAAATCAGTCAATATAATGAAATTCTTCGGTATGCAGGATATTATTGTCGGGCATAAAGAAATAGACGACAAGTATATTATTCAGGGAAATAATAAAAATATAATTGAAGGTTTGTTTTTAAGCAACGCTCTTAGAGAGCTCCTTATGGAGCAGGAAGATATACTTATTCAGGTTAAAGATGACGAAAGCTGGTTTAAGGAAACCATAAAAGAACCTGTGGACGAACTCTATATAGAAGTACCCTATCTTATTAAAAATGCCGGCCAGCTTGAAGCCGTCTACACAATATTCGCAGATATTCTGGTATATCTCTGCGACAACGCATCAGCGTATTTCGACTCCAAGTAACAAGCCCCTGTACCACTCAATGTTTTAGGGTTAGCAAAATAGTCTTTCTGAAGGCAGAAGACTGAAGCCGGAGGACGGACATATGATTAACTACACTTTTTTGAAAAGGCGTCCTTACTTAATGAATAGCATGAACAAGAGGCAATGTTGTACCCTAAGGGTTTAAATTTCGCAGACAACGGCTGCGAAAACACCTCTCAGACAGGCTTCATTTCTTTATCTTCTTCTTTAGTCCGGCAGGAGGTAAAAAGTTCTCCTCCGTAATTATACTTTTTCCGGTTTTTTCTTCCAATTGAAGCCTGGCGTGCTTTGCAATCTTTCCGCCTTTTTTGGCTGCATCGGTATTTTGAACCAGGCCGTCAGCCTGAACAGTCTCTGCGATTTGTCTGGTGGAAAGTTCGGCCAGCGCCGTAAAAATCAGTTCTGCCTCACTCATATGATCCCTGAGATTCTGTGTTTTAAGCTTTTTTATTTCTTTATGTTTTTTCACCGTTACACCGGCCCATTCCTTATGGATAATGTTGGTGAGAAACGCATATTCCTCTTCTCTGATAATCTTATGATCTTTCCAATAATCTGTTAACTTATTGCGCGTCTCCTGTCCCATCATCCGCTGCTGAATCCATTTATCACTTCTTCCCTGCTGTTGCCAGTATAAACGTCCGCGGTCAACAGAGCGGGCGGGATCACCCATATCCTGAAGCCGTTCATAGCCCACCTTTGCAAGCCATTGCTTAAAAGGTTCGGCTTTTGGGGAGGGTATTGATTGTATAATTCTAAACATTGTTTCAGTATCGGCTATGTCGGTTTCTCTCATTTTTCCATCCGCAGCAACCATTTTCAAACCGTTACATTTTGTAACGGTTTCATTTGAACCCTCATCCAATAACCTTTTTTTTAATACACGCCAATAAACGGCCGGATTATTACTTTCAGACAGCACACCAACCACATCCACAACAGAAAAATACCACTTTTCTTTCTGTTTATCCCAATGTCTTCTAATTTTCGTTCCTTCAAATTGAATAAGATTTTTATCACTATTCATAACACCTCCAAGAAATTTGCCTCAATATTTTCAATTATTCCCTTCTTTGCCGCATTAATTACTTTAACTTTTCACGCCTGCCTTGGAAGAAGTAAAATTTATAGGATTTCTTTTATTTCTTTCACCCTCTACAGTAATATAGCAAATATTTAATTGTCTGTCAAGCAACGCGCCAACTAAACAGCGATTCCGCAACAAGCAAATTAAGCCATAACTTTTGCACTGAAAAATCAAGGATTTTATTCTTTTGTGACCCGTGTTAATAAT